>NZ_DASRBZ010000458.1:0-4749 GCF_035653355.1 Mycobacterium sp.
ACTACGACCTGCCCGCCGGCTGGAGCATCGCCGACGCCGCCAACCGTGCCTGGGACGCCCTGCAGGGCCGCTGGATCAAGCTGACGGCCATCCCCGAGCAGCACCGCACCGCGGCGGTCACCCGCAAGGAATGGCTGCTGCCCCTGTTCTATGAGCTGGGCTTTGGCACACTGCGCATCGAACGCACCGCCGTGCAGATCGCCGACCGTAAACTCCCCGTCAGCTGCTTCTGGCCGGACCGCGATGAGATTCACATCCCGATCCACACGGTCGCCTGGGACGCCGACCTTGACACCCCCACCGGAACCGGGCCCATCGGGATGCGCCCCCACACTGTGGTGCAGGACTACCTCAACCGCGAACCCCTGGCCCTGTGGGGCGTGGTGTCCAACGGACACAAGCTGCGCCTGCTGCGCGACACCTCATCACTAGCAGGCTCCGCTTACCTCGAGTTCGACCTCGAAACGATGTTCTCGGGGGCACAGAGCTTCGAGTTCCAGCTGCTGTTTCGCATGCTGCACCACAGCCGCTTCGCGGTCACCGAGCCCGCGCAGCGAGCCGTCGGCGAACAGGATGAGCAGAGCAACGAGCTGGAGCTGACCAGTGCCCTGCCCGACGGTGACGAGGAGGACGCAACCGCATCGGCCGGCGATCTCGAAGCCGTGCGCGCGGTAACACCCGAGGACTGCTGGCTGGAAAAATGGCGCGTCTACGCCTTCAACGCCGGTGTGCAGGCCAGAGACAAGCTGCGCGACGGAGTATCGGCAGCCCTCGTCACCCTCGGCAACGGCTTCCTGAACACCCCGGGGCCGGCCAACGCGGAATTGCAACGCAAGCTCTACGACAACGAACTGCGCCGCGAGGACTTTCACCGCGCCCTGCTGCGCCTGGTCTACCGGCTGCTGTTCCTCTTCGTCGTCGAGGACCGCGGCGCCCTGCTGCTGCCCCACGATCCAAGTGACACCGCTGCAACCATCGCACGGGAACGCTACCGCTCCTACTACTCCACACATCGGTTGCGCGCCCTGGCCGAACACAGTGTCGGCACTAGCCACAGCGACCGCTGGCACGGCCTGCGCCTGGTGTTCGAAGGCCTGGCCGGCCGCCGCGATCTCACCGGCCTGCTCGGTTTGCCCCAGCTCGGCGGCCTGTTCGAGCATTCCGAAGACCTCGACATCTTCGACGACTGCAACCTATCCAACAGCGAGCTGTTCTCCGCGATCCGCCAACTGGCCTGGTTCGTCAACAATGGGCGGATCACCCGGGTCGACTACCGCAACCTCGGTAGCGACGAGCTCGGCTCCGTCTTCGAATCCCTGCTCGAAGAGATTCCGACCGTTAACAAGGACACACTGCGCACCGCCACCTACAATCTCACCACCGCAGCCGGCAACCAGCGCAAGACATCGGGCGCCTTCTACACACCCACCGCGCTGATCGAATCACTGCTAGATACAGCCCTCGAACCGGTGCTCGACGAGGCCGAAACCAGAGCGTGGGGCGTGAAGGACCCGGATGAACTGCTTAGCGTGACCGTGTGCGACCCAGCCTGCGGCTCCGGCCACTTCCTGACCGCCGCAGCCCGGCGTATTGCTCGGCGCTTGGCGCGGCTGCGTTCCGAAGGCGAGGAACCGACTCCGCCAGCGATGCGCGCGGCCATGCATGATGTGGTGGCGCGCTGCGTCTACGGCGTCGACATCAACCCGCTGGCCGTGGAGCTCGCTCAGGTGGCACTTTGGATGGAGTCGATTGAGCCCGGACGTCCGCTCTCCTTCCTAGACGCCCAGATCAAAGTGGGCAACGGCTTGCTCGGAGCGACTCCGGTCCTGCTGAACCGAGGCATCCCTCAAGAAGCCTTTAAAGCACTGGAGGGCGACGACCCGGCGCTCACCACGTGGCTTAAGGCACAGAACAAGAAAGAACAGGTAGTTCAAAAGGGCACGAGAAGGCGCAATTCCAACGGTAAGAGCGGGTTCGACACCGACTACGCGGTCATCTCGCTGTTCGACGCGTCGGAAGCGGTCTCGGCCAGCGCGAACCGGCTCGCTGAGGAGATGCGCGAGGTGTTGGCCAGGCCGGCCGCCTCTTTGGAAGACGTCGCCGTGCAGAAGGATCGGTACCGGCAGATCCGCACCTCCCCAAGCTTTCTAAAAGACAAGGCGGTCGCCGATACCTGGTGCGCTGCCTTCCTCCAGCTCAAGCAGCCGGGCCGCCCCGCCATCACCAATGAGCCGTATTACCGGCTGAAGAACGACAGCACACCGCTGGCACCCGAACTCGCCTCGCACGTGGAGGAGCTCGAGGCGCAGTACCGCTTCTTCCACTGGCACCTCGAGTTCCCGCAAATCTTCGACACCGATGGCAGTCGCGTCACCGAGGATGGCGGGGACGTCACGGGCTGGGAGGGCGGCTTCTCCTGCATCGTCGGCAACCCGCCGTGGGAGAAGGTGAAGCTTGAGCAGAAGGAGTACTTCGCATCGCGAGACCCCCGTATCGCCAGAGCCCGCAACAAGGCGGAACGGGAAGCCCTGATCGAGGCGCTGCCTGACAGCGAAGCCGGCAGGCTCATCTACCAAGAGTACCTTCAGGCCAAGCGGCGCGCCGACGGTGAGGGCCACCTCACTCGCGCCAGCGGCCGTTTCCCCCTTACCGCGACCGGCGACATCAACACCTACCCGTTGTTCACCGAAACCGCACGACTGTGCATCCAACCGCACGGCCGATTCGGGCTCGTCGTCCAGACCGGTATTGCCACGGACAAGACCACCTCACGCTTCTTCTCTGACCTCGTGAGAAATAAGGCCCTGGTCTCCTTCTTCGACTTCGCCAACGAGCGGTTCATCCTCAGCAAGGCTGTCGACCACCGGGTCCGGTTCTGCCTGCTGACTGCTGCCGGTCATGAGGCCCCCGTGGACCGCGCAACGTTTGCCTTCGACTGCTGGCTCATGTCGGACCTCGAACAGCGCAGCTTCACGATGACGCCCGAACAGATCGCGAGGGTGAACCCAAACACCGGCACACTGCCTATCTTTCGCACTCTCAGTGACGCTGCCATTGTCCTCGGGATTTACGACCGAGTACCGGTACTGTGGCGTGAGGCTGGCGAGAACCCAGTTACAGGCGAAAACCTCCCTGAGGCGAACCCCTGGGACATCTCCTTCATGACGATGTTTCATATGTCCGGCGACTCGCACTTATTCAAGCGCCGTGAGGAGCTTGAAGCCGATGGCTGGAAACTCATCGGAAACATCTTCAGTAAGAAGCAGGATGGCGAGGAGCTGCGCTATCTTCCCTTGTACGAAGCCAAGATGCTGCATCACTATGATCACCGTTTCGGAACGTACAAGGGGCAGACCGCGAGCCAAGCTGCCGTCGGCACATTGCCCCGCGTGACCACGGAACAACACGCCGACCCGTATTACAGTGTTATGCCACGGTACTGGGTTCCTGAATTCGATGTTGAGAACCCGAATGAATTAGATGAAAACGGTATGCCGATCCGGTATATGGGTGTGGCGCGCCGCCTCGAGTATCGGAAGTGGCGGCAGAAATGGCTAGTTTCTTGGCGTGATATCGCACGTTCCTCAGATACGCGAACTGCAATTTCTACGATCCTGCCAGCGTACGGGCTTGGACATACTGCGCCGATCCTGCTCGCCGGCGATCAGTCGGCGGAAACGGCCGCATTTCTTCAGGCCGTATTTGCCTCCCGGGTTTTCGATTTCGTCGTTCGACGCAAGATCGCCGGAACGCATCTGACCTATACATATTTGCGCCAGCTTCCGGTGCCAACTCCGGAAATGGTCGGTAATTGGAAAGCTGTAGCACAGCCACCCTTGAAATGGTTCGCTCAACGCGTGGCAGAACTGTGTTGCACCACACACGATCTCGCCGCCCTCGCCCAGGATTTAAACAACCCTGGAATACCATTCCAGTGGATAGAGAAGCGCCGTGCAGCACTATCCGCAGAGCTTGATGGTGCTCTACTCCATCTATATGGGGTGACCGAGGATGACGCGAAATACATTGTGCACTCGTTCCGGCCGCTCCGGCGTCGAGACGACGCGGAGACAGGCAGTTCGGTAGCCAACGACCTCATCATGGACGTTTACGTCGCAATACAGTCCGCCATCGCGTCGGGCACCACGTATCAAACGTTCCTTGATCCGCCACCGGGCCGCGGCCCGCGGTATGGCACGTAGCGACGCGACAACGAGCCTTTATTATGTGACGATCTGTCAGACCAACGCCGCAGCCGCGCGGCGGAACGGGGCGGAGCTCGGGTGACGACGCAACCAGCATCAGGCGCGGGGACAGTGGCCGCGGTGCTTGCTGCCCGTACCGATCTTGACCGGTACGGGGACTGCAAGCGGGCCCTGTTCGCGCTTGAACTGGCTACCGACGGCACCGAGGATATCCACGTAATAGCAGACGACGCGCTGACCGACGGATCGGACGATAAGTCGATCGACATCCTCTACGTCGACCGGCACCAGTGCGTCGCCTACTTGATCCAGGCCTACGAAGCCAAGACCAGGCAGAGCGTCGAGGTGAAGAAGGTCGCCACGCTCCACGGGGCCGCCGCATGGGCTCTCGGCAAGGACGGCAACGCTCCGTCAACCCGCATCCGCAACGCGGTGGAAGAGCTGCGCCGCGCTCTTGATGACGGACAGATCGGCGAGGTGCGGATCTGGTTCGTGCACAACCTGCCGGCCGACGCGGCTGTGGATGTCGAACTCAGGCAGACGG
>NZ_DASRBZ010000459.1:0-17393 GCF_035653355.1 Mycobacterium sp.
TGCGGCGGTTTCGAGGGCAATGCGCAAAACTTCCGCATCCTCACCAGCTTGGAGCCCAAAGTCCTTGATACCCAAGGACGTAGCGCCGGGCTGAACCTGACCCGTGCGGCGTTGGATGCGGTCACCAAATATCCGTGGACGCGTGCTGAGGGCCGCGGCAAGTTCGGTTTCTACGAGGAGGACCGCGACGCGGCCGCCTGGGTGCGTGACGGCGTACAGCCGAAGCGGGCGTGCCTGGAGGCGCAAGTGATGGACTGGGCCGACGACGTTGCGTATTCGGTGCACGACGTGGAGGACGGTGTCGTCTCCGGGCGCATCGACCTGCGGGTACTCGCCGACGACGACGCCGCCGCGGCGCTGGCCACGTTGGGTGAGACCGCGTATCCGCGGCTAAGCGCCGACGACTTGGCGGCCGCCGCGCAGCGGCTGTCGGGGCTTCCGGTAGTCGCCGCGGTCGGTAAGTACGACGCCACCCTCACGGCCGCGGTTGCGCTCAAGCGGCTGACCAGTGAGCTGGTGGGCCGGTTCGCCTCGGCGGCGATCGCGGCCACGCGTGCGGCCGCCGGTCCGGGACCGCTGGCGCGGTATGCGGCCTACCTGCAAGTGCCCGACCTGGTGCGCGCCGAGGTAGCGGTGCTGAAAACGCTGGCGTTGCAGTTCATCATGTCCGATCCGCGACACCTCGACATGCAAGCCCGCCAGCGCGAACGCATCCACCGAGTCGCGCAGTGGCTGCTCGCCGGCGCCCCAAGAACGCTGGATCCCATCTTCGTCCCGGCGTTCAACACCGCCGCCGACGACAATGCCCGCTTACGGGTCATCGTCGACCAGATCGCCTCCTACACCGAAGGACGGCTGGAGCGGATCGGGGCCGCATAAGCAGGGCTTCAGGAAGTCACACGCCAGACTCGGCGAAAAGCCGACCCCATTCGTGAGATGCGGCCGATTGCGCGCCGCGCAACGAATCCGGCGAATGCCTGCGTCCACCGGCGAGGTGGACCAATGCCCATGCCATCGTGCACACCGGAATCCGGTGACGTTGTGCCGCGCCGTGAAGCTCATGAAACGCAGCCTCCGAACTGCACCGGCGTAGACCCATCAAGATGCCGCCGGCGGTGTCGAGAATGCGCCGACCGTGTACGTCGAGTGAGATCTGGGCGGGAACCCAGTCCGTCATGCGGTTACCTCCTGTGGTGCCATACCGATGCGCCCCCTCATGGCCACGCGGCGGCATGCCGCCCGTTGTGCCTGCCGCTCGGCTCACGATTTGCACGAGCGCACTTGGCAATGGTTTGGGCCGGTTCTCCGTTACGCCACAGCACCGTTGATATTGGTATGGACTCGTGACCGCCTCTATATATGCGCGGTTATCCCGTGCCGATGACCCCGCACGCCATCCGGGTCTCGGCATCCGGGGTGTGCTCGGCGCCGTGCAGCACGATCGCCGTCTTGCTGCCGGCCACCAGGTCGTCATGGGTAAACGCATCGGTGGTAGTCACCAGCAGCGCCGCACCGTCCTTGCGTACCTGCAGCGCGGGCAGGTCGCCGCTGGCCGGCTCGCCGGTATGGCCGGGTGCCTGGTAGTGCGGGCCTGCGGAGAGGAAATCGCCGTCCGGGCCGCCCGTCGGAGCCACCGAATTGGGCTCGCACTTGCCGACCGAGTGGACGTGCATCATGTGGAACCCCGGCGTCAGGATGCCCGCGGCGACCGTCTTAACGGTGACGGTGGCATAGCCGTTGGCGAACTCGAAGCTGGCCGCGGCAACGGGCCGGCCGTCAGCCGATTTCAATTGCGCCTCAAGCTTTTCTGCGCCCGCGGGGGAGCTGGTAGGTGAAGCCGTCGGCGAACCGCTACGGACGGGCGGGGTCGTGCCCGGCTCACTGCTGGGGTGCTGATCAGGACTGCAGGCCGTGAGCGTAACGGCGGGCAGGGACAGCAAGATGGCGGTAAGGGTGGCGGGCTTGATCATGGATCGACCCTAATCGGCACGGCAACGAGCACACTGGGCGACATTGAACAGCTGCACGCCAGTCGTAGTTGCGGCTCGCCCGGCAGCTCTACACTAAGCCGATGGCCGGCCGTATCTCCGATCGCGATATCGCCGCCATCCGGGAACGAGTCCGCATCGACGAGGTCGTCGGCGACTACGTCCAGCTGCGCCGCGCCGGCGCCGACTCGCTCAAGGGCCTGTGCCCGTTCCACGACGAGAAATCACCGTCGTTTCACGTGCGGCCCAACCATGGGCACTTCCACTGCTTCGGCTGCGGGGAAGGCGGCGACGTCTACGCGTTCGTCCAGAAGATCGAGCACGTCACCTTCGTCGAGGCGGTCGAACTGCTGGCCGACCGGATCGGCCACACGATCACCTACACCGGCGCGGCAACCAGCGTGCAGCGCGACCGCGGGACCCGAAGCCGGCTGGTGGCGGCCAACGCCGCCGCTTTAGCGTTCTACGCCGACGCCCTGGAATCCGGCGAAGCCGCCCCGGCCCGCCAGTACCTGCAGGAACGGAACTTCGACGCCGACGCCGCCCGCCATTTCGGCTGCGGGTTTGCGCCGTCGGGATGGGATTCGCTGACAAAACACTTGCAGCGCAAGGGCTTCGACTTCAAGGAGCTGGAAGCTGCGGGCCTGTCACGGCAGGGCCGTCGCGGCCCGATCGACCGGTTTCACCGGCGCCTGCTGTGGCCGATCCGCACCGCGGCGGGTGAGGTGATCGGGTTCGGGGCGCGGCGGCTGTTCGACGACGACCCGATCGAGGCCAAGTACGTCAACACACCGGAAACACTGCTGTACAAGAAGTCGTCGGCGTTGTTCGGTATCGATTTGGCCAAACGCGACATCGCCAAGGGCCATCAGGCTGTCGTGGTCGAGGGCTACACCGACGTGATGGCGATGCACCTGGCTGGGGTCACCACCGCGGTCGCCTCCTGCGGCACCGCCTTCGGCGACGAGCACCTGGCGATGTTGCGCCGATTGATGATGGACGACAAGTTCTTTCGCGGTGAGCTGATCTATGTGTTCGACGGCGACGAGGCCGGCCGGGCGGCCGCGCTCAAGGCGTTCGCCGGTGAGCAGCACCTGGCGGGCCAGTCGTTCGTGGCGGTGGCCGCCGAGGGCATGGATCCCTGCGATCTGCGGCTGGCGCACGGCGACGCTGCGCTGCGTGACTTGGTGGCGCGGCGAACACCGTTGTTCGAGTTCGCGATTCGCTCAGCGCTGGCCGAGATGGACTTGGACAGTGCCGAGGGCAGGGTGGCCGCGCTGCGCCGCTGCGTGCCGATGGTCGCCCAGATCAAGGACCCCACGCTGCGCGACGAGTATGCGCGCCAACTGGCCGGCTGGGTCGGCTGGGACGACGTCGCCCAGGTGATCGGGCGGGTGCGTGAGGAGGCCAAGAGCCTCAAGAACCACAGCCGGCCCCGTCGTGCTGGCCCAGCGCGCGCCGCCACCAATGGCGGCGAGCCCGCCGCCCTTCGGCCTGACCCGCGAGATCCCACGCTGTGGCCGCAGCGCGAGGCGCTCAAGTCCGCGCTGCAGTATCCGGCGCTGGCCGGCCCGGTGTTCGATTCGCTGCCGGTCGAGAGCTTCACCCATCCCGGCTACGCTGCCGTGCGCGCCGCCATCGACGCCGCCGGGGGCACCGGTGCCGGGATCACGGGCGCCGAGTGGATCGACGCGGTGCGCCGCCAAACCGCATCAGACGCGGCGGCCGGGCTGGTCAGTGAGCTGGGCGTGGAGGCGATCCGGGTCGACGACGACAACAAGCTCCCCCGCTATATCGGCGGGGTGCTGGCCCGTCTGCAGGAGGTGTGGGTCGGCCGGCAGATCGCTGAGGTCAAGTCGAAGCTGCAGCGCATGTCACCGGTCGAACAGGGCGACGAGTACCACGCCTTGTTCGGCGACCTGGTGGCGATGGAGGCCTACCGGCGCAGCCTGCTCGAGCAGGCCAGCGGCGACGATCTGACCGCCTGAGGTTCCTAGGTCGCGTTCTCACGCCGCTGCGGCTGGACGACGCTGGTGGTGTTGTCGATCTCGGTCAACGTCACCATCCTGGCGTCGGGCGAGAGCCGGTTCGCGATCTTGCGCCGGCCGCCCTCAATCATCGACTTGAGGGCGGGGCTACCGGTGACGGCCCGGTAGGTGCCGATGATCTGCTCGTAGCGACGGCGCCCGGCTTTTGCACCCAGCACGTACCCCAGTCCCAGCACAACGGCATACCGGATCAAAACGGTCCCTCCCCACGACGGTGCGGTCGGCTCCATCCTGCCTCAAGCGGTGGGCCGTCGCGCGCCGGCGGCCCTGATCTCGTCTGGTTGGGCGCCGCCGCGCCAGTACGCTAGAGTCATCCCGCGGTCCGCGTCGGGATCCGCGTGGATCGGGCAGTCCCCTGTAGCTCAATTGGCAGAGCGTTCGGCTGTTAACCGAAGGGTTGCTGGTTCGAGTCCAGCCGGGGGAGCAGCTATTTGCGCAGGCCGCAGCCTATATCTAGATGCGTTAAGCAACTGTCGTGTTATCTCTCGTGCTATCTCGGTTACCCAGACCAACATGACGCTCCGTCATTCCTTTGGCGGGCTCGTTCGCTCTCACTGGCAGATCGGGGGTGTGGGCATCCATTTTCATGAAGCGAGCCCATGAAAGATCAGTCTTCGCAGCAGCAGCCAGGCGGCACCAACGCGGTCTTCGGTATACGGAGCCGCGATCACTGCTTCGGGCGCGCCGGTCGACAACCGCTAGTTCTTGTGTGTAGAACATCGGCGCGCCTAACCGTGGGATGACGGTGCTGCACCTCATACTGAGGGGTGCAGGACACCCGCTTCCGCGCGGTGTTGAGCGTCGGAGCGGGTTGCAGTGGTGCAGGCGAAGGCCCCACTGTATCCGATCCGAGCGCTCCGTCAATCAACTGACGCACTGTTTTCCCGCCGAATTTCCCGGCTGCAATGGGAGCGGGGTGCGACGAATGGAGGTGCCCAGATGGGCTCTCAAGGGATGAAACCGGGCCAGACGGCGCCGGCATCGGGTCAATACGGCATCGTGGGCCCCCGCGGTGGCGATACCGGTAAGGAGCGCACGGTCACCCGTGGCGAGCCTCTGCCGCCGACGCCCAAGCCCCGGCAGACCTACCGCCTGAACGATCCGACGCGCAACGGCGACGGCACGGGTCGGGCTCGCGGAGGAAAGCGCTAGGAGGTTCAGCGGGGGCGGTCCCAACTTCGAGGCCGCTCCCGCGCGGACCGGTGGGCGCGCTTCTGTTCACACAATGCAGACCTCGGAGTTCCCTGGGAGGGGGCAAGCATCGTGGCCGAATGGGTAGCGGCGGTCGCCGCCGTTGTCGCGGCTTTGATCGCGGCGGTAGCTTTGGCGGTCGCACTGCGCGGCAAAGAGACCGCCGAGCAGGCCAACAATCTAGCCAAATCCGCCAATGACACGGCGTCGGACGCGTTAAGCGAGGCAAAGAAGGCAAACAGCATTGCGGGGGAAGCAAACCAGCTCTCAGGTGATGCGAACACGATTGCAGAGCGTGCGCTACGCGTCGCCCAGGACGATGTGCCCTACAACTGGTCGCTCGACGTAGGCGACGACGGAGTAGCTGTCGTTCTCAACGATTGCGGACACCGCGCGTTGCAAACTTCCGTCGTTTTGGACAGTGACGGTCAAATCGTGGGCGAGACCGAACCAGCCGACGTCGCGCCATTCGGGAAGATCAGCCTCGACGTAACCGGCACCATGGAGCAGCACTTCGAAGCTGTACGGAAGAACCCCGTGGTGTACGCCCATAGTGACGGCGGCATATTTTTCGGCGGCCGAGACGGCATACCGGTGGCCGTCAAATTTCGTGCACACATAGGCTGGCGGACCGAACAAGACATTCCTCGCACTGACGTAGTCGAGGTGGTCCTGCGGCATCAGATGACGCATGACGGCCTCAAAAGGGCCAAGGAACGCCGACCGACGAAGTAACCCGGCGAAGCTTCCCGACAAGCAGTCGGCCGAGTAATTATTGGTCATCCGCGACATGGTTGGGCCGGGGACTGTGAGGCGACCCGAAACCCTCACAGCGGTCCCGACCACGTTGTGTCAGGTCCCTCAGGTGTGCTCGCGTTCCGGGTACGGCTGCGGCGCCACGTCGGGGCAGTCGCGGCGGCGGCGCTCCCAGGTCTTGACGCGGATCCGCCAGATCGCGCACTGGCTGCAACGGCAGTCCTCGGCTGGCCTGCGTCGCCGTCTCATGCAAAGCTCCCTCGTTCGTCAACATCGCTCGGTACCGCCAGCGTCCGAGCCAGCCGGTCGGCGAGTTCCCGGTGCCGGCGCAGCTCGGCGAACAGCGGATGAGGGCGCGGCTGACCCGTCGAGCCGACAACGACCGGCGAGGACTTCCGCAAAACGGCCTTCAAAACGTCGATTTCGTCCACTACAGAGCACAATTCGTGCAGAATCGCCAACTCTGCCGGATTGGGTTCGCCTACTTCAATTACGCTGTGCCATAAGGCTTTTCCTCGTTTACGCAGGCCGGTCGGCGCGCGTGTGCTCGATCGTGCGTTGTTCATAAAACCTCTCTTGACCTGCGCGTTTGGTGCGTGGTACGCAAGCCCCAAAAAACTAGTACGACCGTCTCAGAGGGAAACGATCCTGACCAAGGTCACCACCGCGTGCGGCCGCGCCGACTTTTGAGGGGCCCCTCGGGCGGGGTGGTCATACCGTCGATCTTACAGGAAACCGTTGCCGCACAATGTGTTTGAGCTAACATCGACTGCCGAGTCTTGGGCGGCCCGGTTCTAGGTAGTGGGTCAGTCTGATTCTTGAGTTGACTCCCCGACGCGACGGGGACCTGCTTGGGGGAATAGGTACTTGCTTATCACGTAGAGAATGCCGATCGATTCCACCACTACCGAGGTGAAGTAGGCGATGATGACAGACGCTTCGATGTGGTGCCACTGGGAGCACACGTAGGCGATCATGAAGGCTGTCGCGAATAAATCCAGCCATCCAACGGCCCTCAGTGTGAACTTCACGGTCGCACGTCGATATCTGCGCGCCTCGGTGAGTTCCTTCAGTCGCTCGTCGTCAATCCGTTCTGCGACGGACTGAGCGGGAGGATTCGGCGCAGGCGTCTTCGCAAGGTCATCTATGGAGGCGCTTAGCAGATCACTGATGGACACGTGCTTACCAACGGGCGTCCAGGATAATCCTTGTTTGGACGTCTCGCGCCTGGCGGCGGGGACATCATCCTCGCTGTCCGTCATGAAGTGCTGGTGCTATCTGATGAACTCGTCCGCCCGCTGAAGCCGGTCAAGTCGCTTATTCAGCGCGGGCACGGACACGCCGAAGTGCGCCGCCATCTCCACGTTGGAAAATCCCCTCCTGCGAAGGTTGCGGATCTCATCAGCCGGCATTAGTAGGTTTCCAGCGAATTCGTCGGCATAGAACTCATGGAGGTCATACTTCGTCCCGCGTTCATCGATGAAGGCGAAGTTACGTTGCCCCTGGTTGCTGCGCTCGACGAAGTGGCCTAGTTCATGTGCGATCGTGAACCGTTGTCGTGCAGAGTTTTCGTCGAAGTCAACATAGATGACGACCTCCTCTCCGCGCGCCTCGATCATTCCGGAGACTCCGTCGCGAAGGTAGGTGTACTCCACGCGCAAGCCCATGTTCTTGGCGATTGCCTCAACGTCCACTGGGAACTCACCTGGTTGCCAATAGGTCGTGGCCACGCTGGCGGCGGCATCCTTGGCGGCATCTATTACTAGTGCCATGTGATCACCCCGTTCATCTTATGAGTGTATAGCTGGGGGCGCCCCTGGGTCGTACCGACAAGCGCACGGGCAGAGTGTCTCACCTGACACAGACATGGCATTCCAACCACTGCTAAACCGCTGACGCTCATGTGCTGACCACCTTAGTGGCGTTCAAGCGCAGCAGTTTGTCGACTTTCATTAGGTTTTCCAGCGTCGGCGTGCCCTGGTAGACCGGCACGCCATAGTGCGTAAGGCCGGTAACCGCCGTGCCCAAGATGGCGCGGGGGCGATACTCGGCGCATCGGTAGCTGCCGGGGTGTGTGCTGGTGACGGGAGCCCACATGTCTGGGAAATGCCAGGGGTCATCCGAAATCGGCCCCGCGGTCTCACCGACCGTGACCGCAAAGGCCGGGTGCCGCAGGTCGACAAACCCGTTGTTTCTCGGCGCGAGTTTCAACAGGCTTCGCGGAGAGGTGCAAAAATACAGCCCGCAAAATCCGCACGGCCCCGGCACGTCTTCGCACCCGTACGGACATTCGGCCCGCAGTACGCCATCGGAGCCGAGCGTCGTTGTCGGGAGGTCGATTCCCGGGTTGTCGTACGCCCAGCGCGGCGCCGTCACAAAGGGGCTCACCAGCTTTTGGCCGCCCGTGCCGTGTCCGACAACCCAGAGTCGCCAACCGAGCATATGTTTTCCTTCGATGCGTGAGGCCGCCGCGGCCTTGCCGACAACGGGCGCGCCCCAACACCAGATGGGGCGCAGCGATCCGCTGGCACTGTCGGCGGGCGGGCCGGGTCAATGGCCCCGGCCCACTACCGCGGCGGCGTGGCCTGGGCGTTCGGCGTAGAGGTGAACCGAGCGTCGGACGTTAGATCGCGACCGGAGTCCGGCCCTGGCATTGCCAAGACTCCGGTCGCGCAGTTTTTACTGGCTAGGTGTCGTTAGGGCACCGTGGAGAATCGCCGGCTCGACGAGCAGCTCACCGCCCGCCAGCGTGAACCGCAAAGCATGAAGGCGAACAAGTTCCATCACGGCGGCCTTGCTCAGATTCATTCGCCGAGCGGCCTCGTCAAGGTCGACAAAAGTGGGCTCGTCATTGAACCCCAGCTCGTCGTCAAACTTCACCCAGCTGTGCCGGGGTTCGCGCTGCATCACGAAAGTGTGATGACCGCAAAGGCATTCGGGCGCAGCAAGCCCATGCCCACGCGCATCTCCGACCGCAACAGGGTGGTGTTCGTCGCAAATCCGCTGAACGGGTCCAGCATCGTCAGGATTCCGCCTCGGGTAAACAACCGGACCTTGCTCCAGTCCGCAAGCAACGCCTTCCCGGCAGGAACGCGAGGAGAAACCAGCCGCGGAATGGTGCCGAAAATGTTGCCGCTGTCAGCCGGGCCGTTCTGATACCCGCCGCCGAGGACAAACAGGTCCGGCGTGCCGCCTTCTCTCAGCAAGTCCAGTGCGGCTGCATCCGCAGGGTTCATCACCCATCCAGTCGGTCGCACACCCGCCGTTTCAAACGTCGTCAAAGCTGACCGCAAGGTGGTGGGCACGTCGGTGCTAAATGCCACCGGGGTGGTGCCCGTGGCGTGCAGGATGCCGGTGAAATTCTCGCCGGCGCCGTCGCCGTTCAGCACTTGCTCCTCAAGCGCGTCGAGCAGACCCTGGTAAAGCTCGGTGATGAGCCATTGCCGCAATTCGTCGTAATCGAGCCACAACCGGTTAGGAATTGGCTCGCTCAAATGCGCGAGCACCCGCAATCGATCTTCGACAGGGGTCACCGTGAGGGTGCTGGTGGGTTTCGTGGCCAGGTCGGCCACCATTGCGGCGTTATTGGTGCGTGTGGTTTGCTGCCAAAATTCGAACGCGTTCGACGGCGATTCCTGGCGATCCACCAATAAATCGATCACCCGCCGCGGCCGCTCCATTGCGACGACCTGGGGCAGGACCAGCGCCGGCAGATCGATGCTGCTGGCGGTAATCGCCCGCGTTTCGCCGTTGAATGAATTAGCGCGCCAGATGGCGTTGGCCGCCCGGGTGGCCCAATCGCCGCCATTGCCGTCCGCGCCGATCCAGGTCGCCTTATTGATTTTTTGGGCCGTAGGGTCAAGCCCCATTCGAGACAAGTCTTCGAGCTTGTCGGCGATCTGGGCGTCCAATTCGGCGACCTTGGCGTCTAGCTGGTCGACTGCGGCCCTTTCGCCAGCGCCGAGTTTGCGTTTAGCGAGGGAGGCCCGAGCGCTCGCATACGAGGCGCGCAGCTCCCGGTAACGTTTTAGGTCAGATTCGGTAGACAATTTTTGTTCTTTCTTTGCTGGTTCGGAAAATGGGGACCGAAGTGCCATCGGTGCTGTGCTCCGTGCCGGAGCCAAGCGCAAATAAGGGATACCGCTTTCGCCGTGCCAGCGTTGCGGTTGTGGGGGCTGCTGTTGGCGTTTGTCCGTGCCGGATAACGCCGGATTTTTAAGTGCGCCGGAGCCCGCGCAACCCGCCAAGGAACGCGGACCACCCGGCGACTGATCCCACACTCGCGAGCGCGGAGAACACCTTGCGGTGCATGACTGACGCTCGCCAGCGTGGGAAGTTCTAGGTGGACGATTCCGTCACGTAAAAAGGCCATCGCTCGCCCGAATAAATGGCGGCGCAGGCCAGAATGTTTTTGGCGACCTCCTCGGCGAACTTCACCGGCATCGGGATGACAACATGATCATCGGCCGCGCGGAACCGTAAGCCGATAATCGGCCGGTCCCGGGTGCTCGTGTCGACCAAAATGTCGGCGCTTTCGATGCGCTCCACTTCCGCGGGGAAGGTGCATTCAGTCTGCATTGATTGTTTCTTCTTTCACCAAGGCTGTTGAGGTTGGGTATCTTCGGCGTTGCGCTGGCGCCATTCGGCCTTGCGCTCGCGGTCCTTGCGCCGCTTCTCGGCCATACGCTCAATTTGGTCGCGCGTACTCTGCCACTGCCAATACTCGGGCGCCATTAGGCAGTTTCCCGCGTCGTCCGCGTCAATCAGGCCAAGCTCGACAAATCTGTGTATCTTCGGGCGGTCCAGGTGCGGCACCAGCAGCTCAGCCTGATACCCGTTAAACACTCCATCGCTCACTAGAGACACGACCCAACAGGTCAGATTCACAAATGCCCTGAACTCGTCTCCGGTCAGTTCCGCCTGGAGAACGGGGTCGGTCAGCATGGAGTTTTTAATTCGGGTATCCAGTGCGGTTCCTTTGATACCCGCAACTTCTGTCATCTTTTGCTTTTCTTTTCCGGCTTTTCCTTTACCTAAAAGCCTAAATCCTTAATCCTAGGCGCCTGTTCCTACTACCTGGAACCTTTTCCTAAAGGTTCCTTGGCCTAGTCCTGGGCCTTCGCCTGGTCCTTGATCCTTGGCCTAACGCCTTTACCTGGATAGCCTTATCCTTGTCCTTATCCTCGGTCACTGGTGACTGTCACGCGGGACAGAACGCGGGACGCGAGGGTCGGAGCTTGAAGGGGCTTCCACGCGCGAACAAGCTGATGTCTTCGTCACTCGCGAAGAACATCCGATTATCGAGCGTGAGTCGGCGTCTCGGATCATGGGGACGACGCTGCATGATCATCTCGCAGCATTTCAATTCGTGCCATCGCGCTTTGTCGTGGTCAGGCACATATTTGAGATTGCCGCGCGAGCAGTCCCGTCGATTGCCGTTCAGGTGCAAAACCTGGTAGCTCGGACCGTTGCCGCAGATCACACACTCGTGGCGCGGCGGCTCGCCGAAGAATTCCAAGGCGAGCAATTCTCCCTTGGGAAACCAAATGCGGCGCTCGGTTCCATAAACCCTGAGCACCACACGGAACTCTGGCCCGTGTTCGTGCAGCAGATTACGGCTCCGGTCCCGAATCCAGCCATCGTCGGTGTGTTGGTATTCGGCTGCCCACGATATGCGCGCGAACGGCGTCCAAATCCGTGGCGCTCCTGCCATTCTTGCCCCTACTCTGATTCTATCGAATTAGATCGGGAATTTACGATAAATTCCTAACCTGCGAAAATGCCGAAATACGGTTCAGGGAAAAAGCGGGAGGATTACTCCCCTTCCCCCCTTTCCGGTTGGCTTTTGTCGTCGCCTCGGATCAGCGTGAGGCGTGGCCTGTAATCCGGTGAGTCATTACCGCCGTACAAGCGCACTAGGGCCTTTACCAACTCGGCGGCGAGTTCTGCGTAATACGGCTGCGCCTCGGGATCATCCAGACCGCGGGCCAGCGCGAGCGCGACAGGGGCGAGCCAAGTGTGATCATCAGCATCCGACAGCCCGGCCAACTCGGTTTGCACGGCGGCCTCCACCGGGCCGCCGTCATGCTTAATAACACCTCCCCGTACGCGCCATACATCCCGCAGTTCCCCAGGGTGTCGGCGGCTCCGTACCGCTCCATCGCATCGGCGAGTGACCGAAAATCGTCAGGGCTGAACTCGCCCCAGTACTCACTGAGTTCGTCGCGATCGCTCATTCACCACCCTCGCGCGCCTCGCGGGCTTGGCTTTCCTCGTTGTCTTGGCGGTCCTCGAATAGCGGACGGATTAGGCGCCATTGTTCCGGAGTGACGGGCGGGGATCGGCGCGGGTTCTCGTCTGTCATGCAGACGCAGCCCCAACCGGCTGGCCCAGCTCAATTAAGGATTTGCGATCGAGCCGTATGGCCCGCTTGCCGATCCGATACGCCGTCAACTTGCCCTCGGCAATGAGTCGCCTTACGTGTCGCGCTGAGCAATTCAGATAGTTGGCACCTTGGCTAATGGTTGGGTGGGCCGGAAGCGTGTCCGGTCCCGTTGTTTGCTGATATCTCATGCCCTAATGGTAGAAGTAAGCATTGACGCCTACGCGCGGTTAAAAAGTGGCCATTGAGCAGCGGTTATGATGACTTCCTGAATTAGGTCCAATTGTGACACTAGGACGAATTGTTACCAGCATCACACTTCCTTGTCGTACTGATCACTGGCCAACCGTGATAGCGCCTCAGCCACAGCGGCATCACGCCCAGACACAATCTGCTGATAGGTCAGCGATGCCGCCACGGTCCTGTGCCCTAGCCTGCCCATGGTCTCGACAAGGTTGCCGACGCGGGCGGTTTGAGTGCCACAGAAATGTCGGAGGTCGTGAATGGTGGGACGCGGCTTGTTCTCTCCGTCGCGTCCGATCTTGGTCAGCGCCGGATCGAAGTAGGAATCACGAAATACTTTGTCCCGCAAGTGGCATCCGCCGCGCGAGGGAGGAAACAGCAACGCCTCAGGGCTTTTGTCTACAAACGTCTTGAGGTGGCGCTTTAGGACTGGCCGAACGTGCGGAGGCACAACTACTTTCCGTACCTCGTCGGCCTTCGTCGTGTCGATGATGCACTTCCCGTCACGATGGACGACCCCGCGCGCAATCGTGATGACCGAGCAATCCTTGCTCACATCTTTGCGCCTCAGCTCCGTGCTTTCCCCGAATCGGGCACCCATCCACGCAGAGATCAGAACCCACGCCTTAAATCGCTCGGGTTTGATCGCGTCGGCGAGCTGCCCGACCTCGGTTACGTCCAAGATCACTGGCTGCCGCTTCCGCCTGGATTTCGCCGCGCCCCTGATCTGGGCGGGATTTACCGCGATGTGTTCATCGGCGACAGCGGTCGCCAGCATGGCGTGCAACAGGCCGTAGGCGTGCGCACGGTAGGTGGGTTTGTCCGTGAGCGTATGGGCGTGCCAGTCGCGGACCGCTTGGGAAGTGATGTCCCTCAGCGCCACGCTGCCCAGCTTCGGCCCGATGTGTTCATTGAATAGGGCGGTGTACTGACTCTTGGTGCGCGCCTTGAGCGGCTGCCCGCCCTTGGTGCGGTGCTCGATCCATTGGGCGCCATATTCTGCCAACGTGACGCCTCTGGCCTTCGCCTCGGCCGCCCGTTGGGCGGGCGGCGTCCACTGGTCGCGTTCGATTGACCATCGCTCATCGGCGAGCCAACGCTCTGCGTCGAGCTTGCTCGTGTAGGTCCTGGGTGCCCAGTGCCGTACCAGATCGGGGCCAATGTAGCTGGCCTGAAAGCGACCGGACGGGAGCCGGCGAACCCAACCCCAGCCTCGGCGACCCTTCTTCCCCGCCATCCAGCCAACCTCCCGCGTGCTATCTGCGTGGCCATCTGTGTGTTATCTAGCGCCTCTTGTGGCCGTTGCTGACTCTAGGGTGGAGTCTAAGTCATAGCAGGTAGAAGCCCAAAACAGAGCATCTATCTGCTATGGGAGAATTGCAGAGATGGCTGATTCGAGTCCAGCCGGGGGAGCTCAGTAGCGCGAGAGCACATTTCTAGGTTCCGGCCAGATCGCGAGTCATCGTTTATGACCGCATCGCTGGTGGCAACGGTGCGGTCGAGTAGCTCGGCAACCTGCGCGTGCACGCGCCGCGGGGTCATGTAGACGTTCTCCGTCATCGACACCCGAGGATGCCCAGGTGACCCGCGCAATGGGCGCGGAGAGCCCCTCGTCGATCAGCGCGGCCCGGCGCTCCAACGACATCTGTGTCGCCTTCCCGGCGATAGGATCAGTTGATTAAGGGAAAGGGCGGCAGCATGCCGAGTACCGAAGGTTCGGCCCAACCAGCGCAATCCCGAGACGAACCGACAGCTTGGCCACGGAGGTGAATTTGGCCAATCCGCCACGACGGCGGAACACGATCAACCATTTTGCAGTCTGGGCACGCCTCATCTCCGGTGTCGTCTTGGTCGTCTCGGTCTTAGCGGCGGTCTTCTTCGCCGGGTTCTTCACCGAGAGGGACTACGGTGACGTTTTTGAAGTCGCCCTGGAAAGTTCTGTTTTTGGAGTCGTGGAGGATTTGCTCGAGCCGGACGAACCCACTTGCATCCAGCGGTCTTGTAAACCTGCGGGCAGGTTTGGGCAGCATTGCCGTCAGATCGTAGTGCCATGTTGAAATCTTTAGGGCCGGTGAGGATCGGGGCGCTAATGCCACCGCAGTCCTGCGCACACGTTCATCGCTTGCGGTCCGGCGCCATGCTGGTCGGTCACCAGCCGTGCAGCACGTCCCTCAGTCCGGCAGGTTCTCCGGATGCAGCATCTCGGCGTAGCGCAGCTGCTCAGGAATCCCGAAGCCGTCGACCAGCATCTGGGCATACGGCCGCAGCGCTCGGCAGCGGTCGTTGATACCGCGGGTGACCGCCTTGGCCCGGTCGGTGGACAGGAACCGGTGCTCGATGTACCACGCCTTGTCATCCTCGATCACCGACAGTGCATACAGGTCGCACACCAACTCGAGCACATGGCGGGCTTCGTCGTCCTCACACGAGTCGATGCCGGCGACGAAGGCTTCCAGCACCACCCGGTCGACGTGCGCGCTGGCGGCGTGCAGCACGTGATCCTGCACGGCGTTGAACGCGTCGAACTCCGACATCTCGTTGGACTTGCCCTGTAGCCGGCGCGCAACCGACGACAGCAGGTACTCCTCCCGGTCCTCGAACATCTTGACCTGGGTGCCGCGATTGAACAGGCTGCCCTCTTCCTCGCTGTCCTGCCGGGCGTCGACGACGGTTTGGATGATTGCCTCGGCGGCAGTGCGTTTCAGCACCCGGGTGCCGACTGTGTTGGCGGCGAAGCGCACCCACTCGACCGGGCTCATGCTGCGGATGTCGTCGGCGTAGGCGGTCAGCAGCTCCTTGGCCACCAACTGGGTGAGCACATGGTTGTCGCCCTCGAAGGTGGTGAACACGTCGGTGTCGGCACGCAGCGCGATCAGCCGGTTCTCGGCCATGTAGCCCGCCCCGCCGCAGGCTTCCCTGGCCTCCTGGATCGCGCGGGTGGCATGCCAGGTGTTCGCCGCCTTCAACCCGGCGGCGCGGGAGGCCAGCTCGCGCTGCTCCTCGGCATCGGGCTCGTCGGCCGTCTGGATGTCGTGGCACTTGCCGACCAGCTCGTTCTGCGCGAACTGCAACGCGTATGACCGTGCGATCAGCGGCAGCAGCCGGCGCTGGTGAACCAGGTAATCCATGAGGAGCACCTCACGGTCGTCGCCGGGTGCGGTGAACTGCCTGCGCTGCAACGCATATCGGGTGGCGATGTCCAGAGCGACGCGAGCCGCTGCGCCCGCGCTGCCGCCCACCGTGATCCGCCCGCGCACCAGCGTGTCGAGCATGGTGAAGAACCTGCGGTTGGGGTTCTCGATCGGGGAACTGTAGGTGCCGTCAGGCGCGACGTCGCCGTATCTGTTCAGCAGGTTCTGCCGCGGCACCCGGACGTGGTCGAACACGATGCGGCCGTTGTCGACACCCGGCAGCCCACCTTTGTATTGGCAGTCGGAGGTCGTCACCCCGGGCAGGTCGTTGCCGTCGGCGTCGCGGATCGGAACCATAAAGCAGTGCACACCGTGGTTGACCGGCGCACCGTTCTCCGCTGTGATCAGTTGCGCGAATACCGCTGCGACCCTGGCGGTTTCGGCCGCTCCGCCGATGTAGTCCTTGCGCGCGGTGGGCGTGGGGGAGTCGATGACGAATTCCTCGGTCGCGGGATCGTAGGTCGCGGTCGTCTCCAGCGACTGCACGTCGCTGCCGTGGCCGGTCTCCGTCATCGCGAAACAGCCGCGCAGCTCGAGGTTGATGATCTTGTGCACGTACGTCCGGTGGTGGTGCTCGGTGCCCAGGTTTTCGACAGCCCCGCCGAACAGGCCCCACTGCACTCCGGCCTTGACCATCAGCGACAAATCCGACATGGCCAGCATCTCGATCTGCGTGATCGCGGAGCCGAGGTCACCCGTGCCGCCGTGGTCCTTCTTGAAGGCGTCTTCGGCTGCACCCGCGGCCGCCATGATCGTCATTTGTTCGGCCACCTTGGTGCGGGCGATAACCGTGTTGGGTGTGTAGTGCGGTCGGAAGATCTCGTCTGAGAGTCTGCGGCGCATCTCGTTTTTTGCATCGCGCCAACGCCCGTCGAGTGTGTTACGCAGATGTTCGGCAGTGTTAGTCGGATTGGACGCCATACCCGACGGTAACCCGCCGCTGTCGGCCCGCGGGCAGGAGTCGGTGATGTCAAGCGAGCCGGGCGTCGGCATAGAGTCACGAGATGCGCGCCTTGAGTCGGCTGCTGGTGGTGTGCTGCCTGTGGGTGGCCGGATGCGCCACGTCCGGCACACCGGCGCCCCCGGCGTCACTGCGCTACATCGGTCAGGCGCAGGTTGCGCATGCCGCGACATTTCGCGACACGGTCATCGGCGGCTTGTCGGCGATCAGCTACGACCCGAAGCGTCAGGTGTACTACGTGATCAGCGACGACCGCTCCGCCGTCAACCCGGCGCGCTTCTACACCGTGCGATTGTCCTTGTCGGACAAGGGGATTAGTGACGTTACCTTCACCGATGTCGACCTGCTGCTGGACGAGTCGGGCCATCCGTTCCAGCCGCTGTCGCTGCAAAACTCGCCGCCGACAGTTCCGCCCGATCCGGAAGGGATCGCCTTCGATTCGCTGCGGCAGCGGCTGTATTGGTCGTCGGAGGGCGAGCGGATCACCGACACCCCGGGCAAGCCGGTGCTGCTGGACCCGTGGATTCGCATCGCCGGACTGGGCGGCGGCTATTTGGGCCAGTTTCAACTGCCGCCGGGGCTTGCCATGTCGGCGAACGATACTGGGCCGCGTCGTAATTCCGCGTTGGAGGG
>NZ_DASRBZ010000460.1:0-8202 GCF_035653355.1 Mycobacterium sp.
CTTACTGCGACGCATCAACGATACGCCGCGCACCATTCATCTGGATCCCGACACCTACGCGGGACCAGACGCCCTCACCATCGCGCGATTGTCGGCGGGCGGTGTGGTTGCTGCGACCGACGCCGTGCTCAGCGGAACCGCCGACAATGGGCTGGCGGCCGTCCGCCCGCCGGGGCATCATGCGATGCCCGATCGGGCGATGGGTTTCTGCCTGCTCGGAAACGTCGCCATTGCCGTGCGCCACGCGCAGACCCATTACGGGATTGAGCGGATCTTGATCGTCGACTACGACGTTCACCACGGCAATGGCACCGAAGCCATGTTCTACGACGATCCATCGGTGCTTTACGTTTCGACGCACCAGTATCCCTTCTATCCCGGCACCGGTGCTGCGGGTGACATCGGCACCGGCTCCGGCGAGGGCTACACGGTCAACATCCCGTTGCCCGCCGGAAGCGGCGACGCCAACTACGCAACGGTTTTCGACACGGTCGTCTGGCCGGCCGCTGAGCGTTTCGACCCTGAGTTGATGCTCGTGTCGGTGGGGTTCGACGCATACTGGGCAGATCCGTTGGCCGGGATGCGCCTAACGCTGCCCGGCTATTCCCACCTGGCCGCGGAAGTCGTTCGCATGGCGCAAGGTTTATGCGCGGACAAAGTCGTCTTCGTGCTCGAGGGCGGCTACGACATGGACGCGCTGCGATACGGGGTCAGCAATATCGCTCGCCTGCTGCTCGGCGACCCGCCAGTCGACCCGCCGGGCGCACAGCCGAGCCCACGACCCGAGCCAGACATCGACCGCCTTGTCGCACGGATCAAGCAGCTGCACGGCCTGTAATCAAAGACCGCCACACCGCGATGGCGCCAAAATGGGCGACCACGGTGGGCAATCCGGCGGCAGCGGCTGCGGCGGTGGCGGCGTATACGGCGGCGGAGGCGGCGGCGGCGGGGGAGCCTGATGGGGACTGCCGTGCCACGGATAGATGGTGTTGGAGTCGATGTCGATGACGCCCTCCGAGGTCCAATACCAGTCGTGGCAGACGTTCCAGTCCCACGTAATCACTTGGCTACCCGGTATAGGCGGGTCGCCCGGGCACCAGTGAGTGCATGTCATCCCGCCCGGGCAGTTACCGCCCTGATAGCTGGGACCCGTCGCATATGCGGTCCCCGCGGCCACGCCCGAAACGGCCAGGCTCAAACCGCCCGACATCACCACGGTGGTCGCAAACCGCGAAATTCCGTGCATTGTCGGTTCCTTTCGACGGTGCCGCTCCGTTGGCGTTGTCATAAGCTATGGGCCTGGCTACCGATCCCAATAACTATGCCGCGTTTGCTGGTCAAGTACGTCAGGAATGCAGCACAAGCGAGAAACCGATGTGATCCAGATCCGGCTCTGTTCCAGGCACCGACCTAGCCGCATGTGGGCTTGAGGAGCGCGACCATCGCCCCAACTTGCTTGCGGTCGAGCACTACCGTCGATCCGTCGGGTAAACCGAGGATCCGGTCCGTCGCGATGCCGTGAAGCTTGAGACGCTTCACGCAGCCATCGATAGCCTTACGTCGTGATTTCGCATCGGGCGCATTGAGCACCTGAACCATGTATTTCTGCATGCTGGCCGCGAATCCCTGAATGATCTCACCGACGCCCTCGGGATCGAAGGTGTCGAACACACCCTCGCGTACACCTTGGCTGATGACTTCGGTTAGTACCGGCCGGAACAGGTCCTCCCAGATCGCGACGATCCTTGCGAACAGAGCCTGGTTGTGCGGCTTCAGCAGTGACGCCATCGCCGCGATCTGTTCGGGAGCGCCCATGGCCATCTTGACCTGGTAACTCGCCGCAAGCCCGGCATTGAGGCGTTCCAGTGCGTCCTTGCCGGGCTGCTCGAAGACCGGACGCAGCAGTTCGAAAGCTTCGGCGGCGCTGCGTTCGGCAAGTGCCGCTACCAAGGCCTCCTTCGACGAAAAATAATGGTAGAAGGCGCCTTTCGCGGTACCTGTCGCCGCGAGCAGGTCGTTGAGGCTGACGTTTTCATAACCGCGCTCGAGAAACAGCCCGAGTGCCTGGTCGAGCACCTCGGCCCGCCGGATGTCCTTTTGCTTCACAACACGCGCCATGACGGTATCGGATCAGTCGGACTTCTTCAGCCACCCCACATATGCCAGGTACAACCCGCACAGCGCGAGCAACCCGAACCCGACCCGCACAACGGCGATTCCAGGACCCGACGTTTCGGTGGCGGTTTCGGCTCCCTTGACGATCAGCTGCGGCATGGCGAGCAATGTGAAACCCCGTAGCAGTAAGAACCAGCCAAATAGCGAGATGATCACCGCGGCAACGCTGCGCCAATACTGGTGAAACGCAACGATGAACACACCGGACAAGAACAACAGCGCGCCCAGCACCCATGGCCACATCGGGTCAGTCGAGAAATTGGATAACTGGTTCCCGATGCTTCCGGCCCTGATTGCAACGATCGCAGGGACCACGGCGATGAACGGCCCGAGCACGCGGGCGAATGAGCGGGTGCGTTGCGAGCGATCGGTCGCGGTGACGGGTGCGCGCATGCTTACTACCCCTTTTCGACGTGGCGATGGGCAGCCGTCCCGTCTTAGACCACTGGTCTACAGATTAGACCACCGGTCTAAACCGGGCAACGTCGGCCTGCTTTTGGCGGCGAGGAGATGTGTTAACACGCTGATACCAGCGAGATGGTAAACTGATGGGATGCGTACTACCATAGATAAGGCTGGACGCTTGGTGATCCCGAAGTCGCTCCGCGAGCAGGCGGGTATCGCGTCGGGCGAGGTCGACATATCGCTCGATGGGGCTGCTATTCGCATCGAAAGCGTGGCGTCCGACGACCTTGTCGAAGAGGGCGGACTTCTCTTGCTGCCCAGTGGCGGGCGAGAGCTTGACGTCGACGCGGTCAGGGAGTTGCGGCTTGCCGACCAGCGCTGAACATGTTCTGGTCGACACCAGCGCGGCACTTGCACTAGTGCAGCGTGAGAACCTGTTTCACAAGCCCGCCAGAGCCAGGCTTCTCGCATGCCGCCGTGGGTTGTCTGGGCATGCCGCAGCGGAACTGCTGTCGGTACTCACGCGACTGCCACCACCACATCGCCTCACGCCTGTTGCAGCACTTCGCTTGGAGGAGATTAATTTCCCCGAGTCTCGCTTCCTGTCCGCGACGGATACAAAGCAGCTATTGCGAGAGTTTGCCGAAGCGGGCTTGGCCGGCGGCGCGGTTTACGACGGTCTCGTCGGTGCGGCTGCCCGCAAGCACAAGCTGACGTTGGTGACCTGCGATCGACGGGCCGAACCGACGTATCGCGTACTCGGCGTCAACTACGAGGTGCTATCGCCGATTTCGCAATGACGACTGAACCGTTCGACGGTTGTCGAGCAAGAGCGATTGCTCGCTGGCCGCTCAACCGGTCGGAGAGGTCAGTTGCCTAGCTCCACCGACACCGACCGCCGCCATGGTCAAAGCGGGTTAGGGGAGCGGATTCGTCACGGTGACGGATCGTCGCCAGCAGGCTGACTTCGTCAAAGTTGACCCGTAGTCGCATCCTCGGCGCAAGACGAGGCTCGACACCCTTGGCAGGCGGCATGCGATTCACGGATCAAAGACTGAGCGGACTAGTCTAACTAGTCATCTCTGCAGTATTCTGAACGTGTGAAGACCGTGACCAGCACGGAGGCGAAGGCCAAGCTTAATGCCATCTTGGCCGAGGTCGCGCGGACCGGCGTGTCGGTGACGATTACCAGCCATGGACGTCCGGTGGCGGTACTCACGCCGGCGCGTCCGCGGCCACGAAAGTTTGGTCAGTTGCCCGCGCTTGTGGTGTCCGATACCTTCGATGAACCGCTTCCTGATGCGGAAATCGCTGCCTGGGAAGGCAATTCGTGACTTCGGAGAGCCGGCCGTCGCCGCCCCTGGCCGTTCTCTTGGATACGAATGCTCTGCTTTGGCTGGTGAGTGCGCCCGAGAAGGTACAAACCTCGGCGCGTGAGGTGCTCAGCGAGTCGAGTACCCAACTCATGGTTTCGGCAGCGTCGGCGTGGGAGATTGCGATAAAGACCCGCCTGGGGCGTCTCGACGGTGAGCCGCTGTTGGCGGCGTGGTCGGATGTTATTGCCGACATGACCGCTACTGACCTGGCAATTGACGCCAGGGATGCGATCCTGGCCGGGCGATTGCCGTGGGAACATAAAGACCCGTTCGACCGGGTGCTCGTGGCACAGGCCGCCCGGCGGAACCTCATCATTGCCACTAGCGATGCCCACATCTTGAGCGCCGCGCTGACACCAACGCTGAGAATCTAACCGAGCCCTCCGGGCGGCCCCGCCCAATGCCGGGGTCTCCAGCCGGTGAAGCAAGCCCGCTAGGCGGTACGCAATCTATTAACCATGATCCAATAGCGCTGCGCCTCTGGATAATTCGTCACAGTGACGTATTGCCGACAGCAAAGAGGGAGGGCAGGGAGGCCCATCGTCGGCCGCATGGCTGTCGCCAGATGGTCGAGTGACTCACCAGTGCGGCGCCGTCGCGCTGTTGTGGCACGCCCGCGAGCGGCCCGTCAGGGCCGGTGGGACGCGAAATCAGCGCAGTGACGTGCTGATATCGCCGAATCGTCAAGGGTGCGAGCCTTTTCATCTCTAATGCAACTCACAGCAGCCGGTACCGATAAGCGACACTAT
This sequence comes from Mycobacterium sp., assembly GCF_035653355.1. GTDB lineage: Bacteria > Actinomycetota > Actinomycetes > Mycobacteriales > Mycobacteriaceae > Mycobacterium. The sequence goes on from NZ_DASRBZ010000460.1 coordinate 4,706, forward strand.
GTCAAGTAGCGCCCGCGTTTTGCATCAGCACGCGTTTCCGGATAGATCTGACGACGGCTCCCACCTTGAGGTCGCCTATGTTCTCCCCCCGACCGCCACGCGCCCGGGATGCCGAGTTACGGGAATGCCAACTCAATCGGGACGGATCACGTGGAGGTTGTGTCATAAACCTGTCGTATGCGCAGGTGGCTGATGCTAACTACGTCGAGACCGGAATTCCCTGTGCGCATCAGGTCTGCAGCCGTCGACCTACATGGGGCCGAACGGCCTCTACAGCCACGCTGATTTGGCCGGATTAAACCTGGCCCAGTACCCGGCGATACGTATCGAGCTGGGCAACATGACGAACAGCGGTGGGAACATTGACGGCCAATGCGCGGTCCACAATCGTGGGGGCATGGCTGATACCTATGAGGCGTGGAGCGGATGGACCATCGGGAAGCTCGGCGGGGCGGTCTATGACTTCGGCGTTGAGCGGGAGTGGCTGGCTAGGCCCGCGGGTCTTGCGCTGTGGGGCACTGACACCCGCTTGCTATTCGACACTATCCGCGCGGTGGGCGAGGTGCCCGATGGTTCGGCGGTACTGGACATCCCCTGCGGCGGTGGCCTCGCGTTGCGTGGGCTGCGCAAGGGCCAGCGGGTGCGCTATGTGGCTGCGGACATCTCACCGGACATGCTTGAGCGGGCCCGGCGGCGGGCATCCGTGATGGACCTCGACGATGTTGAGTTCGCCGAAGCCGACATCCAGCGCATACCGTTCGGTGACAACGAGTTCGACCTAGGTATTTGTCTTAACGGGCTGCATTGCCTGCCCGACCCTGCAGCAGCTGTCCGGGAAATCTCGCGGTGCCTGGCAGCCGGCGGCCGCCTCGTCGGCTCCGCCGTGGTCCGTGGCGCAGGGCGGCGCCAAGACATGCTTATTGGAGCGCTTCAGCGCACCCGGGCTTTCGGCCCCGGCGGCACCGCCGACGACCTGCACGACTGGCTCACGGAAGCCGGGTTGCGAGTCGACCGGCTGCTGCGATCGGGGGCTGTTGCCCACTTCGCCGCAACGCGTGACTGACGGGCGTCACCGCATATTGCAACGGATGCACGATAAGCCTGTTAATTGATGCAACTTACCGAGGTCCCATCGGATATCAAGGAGCACGCAACGTGGCGCGACCGGACCTGTCGGACAGCGGGAACGGACCGGCCATGACGTCATCTTGCCTAACGCGCCAACGAGTTCGCCGGTACGAAGCTCAGTCGAACCACTTGACGCCCGCAACACTATGCACTAACCGAATATGCAGGCTTACGGTCACCTCCTGCACGCCCGCGTCCGGGACGTGGCCGAGCTGGTCACCACGGATCCCGACCTGGTAGCTGCTCGGCGATGACCGATTATCCCCAGTCTTCTGTCACGCAGAACTTCCCAGCGTTACCCTTTGGCGATGATCGCCGGGGAGAAGGCGCCGGACTTCACTCTTTATGATCACACCGGTCGGCCTCGGACACTGTCCACGCTCCTTGCCAAAGGACCGGTTGTGCTGTTCTTCTTCCCGATAGCGTCCTCACCGATCTGTACCGTCCAGGGCTGTCATTTTCGGAACCTCAGCAAAGAATTCGCCGCGGTGGGCGCGCAGCGCGTGGGCATCAGCACCGACACGGTCGACAAGCAGGCCCACTTCGCCCAACAGCGCTCGTTCGACTACCCGCTGCTCTCCGACGTGGACGGCGTGGTATCCGAACTGTTCGGGGTGCGCCGAGGCAGGCTCGCCAAGCTGCGGAGATCCGTCGCGGCGCGTCAGGCGGTCCGCCGTGGCCGGCACACTCGGCGCCGTGGCCTGCTGGCGCGGCTGTTGCCGGTCAGACGGGTCACCTTCGTCATCGACACCGACCGCACCATACTCAAGGTCATCTCCAGCGAGGTGCGCGCTTCGGTGCATGCCGACCAGGCCTTGCGGTACTTGCAGAACCGCGACCTGCCACATGGTTCGCGACCTGTCCCCGAGAAGCACACCGACGCGCATCAGCAGTCGGAGGGCAAGCGCGAACGGATCGGCGACTGGTTCACAGAGCCGGACACCGTGGACGAGCCGAGCCTGGCCCGGCCATACACGCTGAGGGCAGGCCGTACGCACTCTGATGGCAACCTGGCGCTGGAGGCTCCAGTCGAAGCGCTCAGCACCACTGCGAACCCGCCGCGATGGCGGAGAAATGATGTGCGGGGCCAGATCCTGACGTATTGCGCGGATAGCCCCTCGGTCGCAGAGATCGCCGCTCGCCTGTCGTTGCCGCTCGGTGCGACGCGGTTCCTGGTCGACGACCTGGTGACACAGGGTTATTTGCGGGTGCACGCCCCCCAAGGTGACTCGATGACACTCGACGAACGACGCGAACTGATAAGAAGGACCCTGCGCGGTCTACGAGCACTCTGAGGGTCCGGTGCGCCTCGACGACGATCGTCATGTCCGGCGGGTTCCGGCCCGGCAAGACGACGTTCGTGGGCGCGATCTCGGAAATCATGCAGCTGCGCACCGAGACGCCGGTGAGGCTGTAGTCTCCCCTTTGCACCTGGTGCTGCAGCTCTGTGTAATACGGCGAGATCGAATATGGCCGTAGTTCCCATTCCACTACCGTGTATCCTCTATCCCGTTGTGCGCCAATAGGGTTCGGCATACTGTCGCCGAGCGCTCTGACGACCACCAGCGTTATGCGTGTCAACCATTAACCGATATGGCATTTGCCGCACTGTCGGGCCGTCGAGCCTAGGTGTGCAGTCGCCATTAGGTGCACGGATATTGCCCATTGAGCAGACAATTCGACGGTGGTGAGTAGGTACCGGTCAGCACGCCTCTGAAACCACCTGTCGCTGAACCACCGGGTGCAATGATGCGATTCCAATTCGCGGGTGTGAGAACATAGTGCGTTCCAGATTGGGTAACGGTGCTATTCCACGTGTGCGAGACGGATTCGCCGCTCGGCAAATCGAATTCAAGCTTCCAATCGGCGAGCGGCGCCGCGCTCAAGTTGGTGATGGTGAAGCGGGCGATGAAACCGGTCTGCCACGTCGATGTCACCGATAACGTCGCCGTGGCCGCGGCGGCATGAGCTACAGGGGTGATAGCGAGACTTAGGATGGCAACCATCAATGCCGACGCCGTTACGTGAAGCGCTATGCGCCAGCGCTTCACACAGGTCCTCAGTCCGGCCATAGCGGCCAACACTAAAGCCGACCAGGCGATATCGGCCCGCGCATCGCCGGTGAGCTGCAGTACCTTTGCGCAACCGAAACCGTCGTGAAATTTTGCCTCGATTCACCCCGAACCATGTATCGGCCCGATTGAACGCGAACTTTCGGACAGAGAAAGCCAGAACGCGAGCCGCATACGGGGCACAGCGATGAGTTTCGTGGTGGTTCCCCGTCTATATCACTAACGCGCCATCAACCGCACTCAAGGAGAACATCATGCCCGCCACTTATACCTTTGACGTCTTCTCCAGCCTCGACG
>NZ_DASRBZ010000461.1:0-4944 GCF_035653355.1 Mycobacterium sp.
AAAAGCTGAAGATCTTGTCGAGGATCGCGAAGCCGCAGCGCAGTACCTCGCCGCTGTCGAGGACTACGTAACCGCATTCAATGCGGCTGAGACCGAGGCCATCCGGAGACGCTGCAACGACTTCTCCCAAGACGGACAGCAGCGGATCGCGCGTGCGCGAAATCTGATGCGCATGGCGTCAGATCCGGCCGCTACCGCACCCGAACGTCAGCGCGCGTACGATCTTGCCGGCAAAGAACTTGACGGCCTGATCGTGTTGCCGCCTGCGACGCGGGCAAGCATCGAGCGCGGGATTTCTGGGGAGATCGACGGATAGGAGCGCTCAGCCCGGCGTCGGTTCGCCGACTTTGACGAGCATCTTGCCGATGTTGGCCCCGGTGAACAGCCCGTTGAGCGCGTCGACGCACGACTCGATGCCGTCGAAGACGGTCTCTCGATGCACGAGTTTGCCTTCCTGCTCCCAGCGGCGAAGATCGGCGAAGGCTTCCTCGAAGCGGTCCCACATCTCAAGGGCGTTAAACCCTTGCATGAGCGCAGTTTTGGCGAGCAGGTTCACGTAATTTGCCGGCCCCGGATGTTCGCCGGTCAGGTAGCTGGAGATGACGCCGCAGAGTACGACCCGCGCCTTGTGCGCAAGGCGGCCCAGCACCGCGTCGAGGATCGGTCCGCCGACGTTGTCGAAGTACACGTCGACGCCGCGGGGGCAGTGCTGCTTGAGCGCGGCCGCCAGGTTGCCTTCCTTGTAGTCGATGCACGCGTCAAACCCGAACTCGTCCACCACGACTCGGCACTTCTCTGGCCCGCCCGCTATACCCACTACTCGGGCGCCGGCGATCTTGGCGATCTGCCCGGCCACCGACCCGGTCGCACCGGCGGCGGCCGACACCACCACCGTCTCACCGGGCTTGGGCTTGCCGATATTGGTCATGCCGAAGTAGGCAGTGGCGCCGGTCGGGCCGTACACCGACATCACCGCCAGTTGGTCCTTCGCATCGGGTATCGGCGTGCTGAACACGTCGTCGCGGATGATCACGTATTCCTGAAAACCCGACAAAGTCGTGACCACGTCGCCAATGGCGTAGGCGGCACAGCGCGACGCCACCACCTCACCGATTCCCGCCGCCCGGATCACCTCGCCCAGCTGTACCGGCGGCAGGTAGCCGGGCTGGTCGTTGAGCCAGGTGCGCACGGCGGCGTCGATGCCGATATAGGTGTTGCGGAGCAGCGCCTCACCTTCTGCCGGCGCGGGTGCGGGCGCGGTGATCAGTTCAGTGTCGCCGGGTTGCACGAGACCGGTGGGGCGGCGACGCAACACGATCTGACGGTTCATGAGCTCGGGCACGACGCGAAACTACCGTGCTAGCAGTTCGAGTCACCGCAAACGGCGCAACCCCGCAGCCCGAAAACGGCGTCCGACTGGTGGCCGTGACCGGACCTACTAGCCGGTAGCAAAATGCCGGCATCAATAATCAAGGGGATAGACTCGCATCGTATCGTCGGGGAAAACCGCTGGACAGGAGCGTAAAACCCATGGCCACCACCATCGAAGCGGACGCAGAGACCCGCTCACCGTTCGAACAGCAAGTCGCCGCCACCCAGCGGTACTTCGACAGCCCCCGGTTCGACGGAATACTTCGCCTCTACTCAGCTCGCCAAGTCGTAGAGCAGCGTGGCACGATCCCCACCGACTACACCGTGGCACGAGAAGCGGCGACGGCGTTCTACGCCCGCCTGCGCGAGCTGTTCGCCCAGGGCAAGAGCATCACGACATTTGGCCCCTACTCTCCTGGCCAGGCCGTGACCATGAAGCGGATGGGCATCGAGGGCATTTACCTCGGTGGTTGGGCGACGTCGGCGAAGGGCTCCACCAGTGAGGACCCCGGCCCCGACCTCGCCAGCTACCCGTTGAGTCAGGTGCCGGATGAGGCCGCTGGGCTGGTCCGGGCACTGCTGACCGCCGACCGCAATCAGCAGTTCCAGCGCCTTCGCATGAGCGAAGCGGACCGCGCCGCGACCCCGGCCATCGACTTTCGGCCGTTCATCATCGCCGACGCCGACACCGGCCACGGCGGTGACCCGCATGTCCGTAACCTGATCCGGCGCTTCGTCGAAGCCGGCGTGCCGGGATATCACATCGAGGACCAACGCCCGGGCACAAAGAAGTGCGGCCACCAAGGCGGCAAGGTGCTGGTGCCATCGGATGAGCAGATCAAGCGGCTCAACGCCGCCCGCTTCCAGCTCGACGTCATGGGCGTGCCGGGCATCATCGTGGCACGCACCGATGCCGAAGCGGGCAACCTGATTGACAGCCGCGCCGACGAGCGCGACCAGCCCTTCCTTCTGGGCGCCACCAACCTGAGGATCCCGTCGTACAAGTCCTGCTGGCTGGCGCTGATGCGACGTTTCTATGACCTCGGAGTCAAAGAGCTCAACGGTCACTTCCTCTACGCCCTTCCGGAGGGCGAGTACGCCGCTGCCGACGCCTGGCTTGAGCGCCAAGGCATTCTGGAGCTGGTCAAGGAGGCGGCCACGGGTTGGCAGAAGAACGGCCAGCAGTCCGTTGACGCCCTGTTCGACAAAGTCGAGGCCCGGTTTGTCGAGGCCTGGGAGGACGACGCCGGGCTGGAGACGTACGGCGAGGCGGTTGCGGATCTGCTCGAATTCCGGGAGAGCGAGGGCGAACCGGCCGAGATGAGCGCGGCCGAGTGGCGCGAGTTCGCCAAGACAGCTTCGCTTTACGAAGCGCGCGAAAAAGCAAGGGAGCTCGGCGCCGACGCCGGCTGGGACTGCGAGCGCGCGAAAACGCCCGAAGGCTATTACCAGGTTCGCGGCGGCATTCCGTATGCGATCGCCAAGTCCCTTGCTGCCGCGCCGTTCGCCGATCTGCTGTGGATGGAGACCAAGACGGCTGACCTGGCCGACGCCAAGCAATTCGCTGACGCCATCCACGCCCAGTTCCCGGACAAGATGCTGGCCTACAACCTCTCGCCGTCGTTCAACTGGGACACCACCGGTATGACCGACGAACAGATGCGGGCCTTCCCTGAGGAACTCGGCAAGATGGGCTTCGTCTTCAACTTCATCACATACGGCGGACACCAGATCGACGGTCTGGCCGCCGAGGAGTTCGCCACCGCCCTCCGACAGGACGGCATGCTGGCGCTGGCCCGCTTGCAGCGCCAGTTGCGCCTGGTCGAGTCGCCGTACCGCACGCCGCAAACCCTGGCGGGCGGCCCGCGCGCCGACGCCGCGCTGCTGGCTACGTCGGGGCGCACGGCGACCACCAAGGCCATGGGCAAGGGTTCCACGCAGCACCAGCACCTCGTGCAGACGGAGGTGCCCAAGAAGCTGCTGGAGGAATGGCTGGCGATGTGGAGCGAGCACTACAAGCTCGACGAGAAGCTCCGCGTACAGCTGCGACCGCACCGCGCCGGTTCCGAGCTGCTTGAGCTCGGTATCTTCGGCGAGGGCGAGGATGAACTGGCCAACGTGATCTTCGCGCCCTTCCAAGACCGGCGCGCGAGCACGATCCTCACGGTGCGCGACCAGAACACCTTCGAAGAGAAGTTGCGTCAGAAGCGCCTGATGACCTTGATCCACCTCTGGTTGGTAAACCGCTTCAAGGCGTCCGCGGTGCACTACGTCACGCCGACCGAGGACAACCTCTATCAGACCGAGAAGATGAAGTCCCACGGCATCTTCCGTGACGTCCACCAAGAGGTTGGCGAGATCATCGTCGCCGACGTCAACCAACCGCGCATCGAGGAGCTGTTGGCGCCCGATCGCAAGGCACTGTGGCGGTTGATTCGCAAGGAGGACTAGCGGGTCGCCGCCGATTAAACCAGTGGGCGGTTAGCCGCGCGCTTATCTGCGTGGTACACACCGCGTACACCCATGACAGGATGTCCGGGTGCAGCATGTGATTAATCGTCGGACGGTGTTGACGGGCGCTGCGATCACGGCTGGTGCTGCCGCGGTCGGGGTCGGTGGCTACGAATTCCTGCGCAAGCCGGGCCGAAGCGATTCGGCCGTCGTTGGCGGTAACAAACCGAACATCCTGGTGATCGTTGTCGATCAGATGCGCGGCCCGCAGTGGTTTCCCGACCCTCACAAGCTCGACGCCATACTGCCCAACATCAGCCGATTGCGTAGGGGCAGCGTCTCGTTCGAGTCGCACTACACTGCCTCGAATATGTGCACGCCGTCGCGTGGTGTGATGACTACCGGTTTGTATTCGCATCAAACCGGGTGCCTGTTCACCGGAGAAGGGCCAAGCGAATCGAGCCTGGCGCCCAAGTTCCCCACATGGGGAACCATGCTGCGGCAGCAGGGCTATCGCACCTGGTGGTGGGGCAAGTGGCATCTCGGCCACTCGGGCGACACGACTCCTGAAGGCCTTGAGGCGCATGGGTTTTCGGGCGGCACCTATCCGTCGCCCAACGGCTCGCCGAATCAGGGGCTGCAGAAAGATCCCAGCATCGTCGACCAGTTTTGCGGATGGTTCGACGCGAACGCCGGCAACGGACCATGGTGCACCACTGTTTCGCTGGTGAATCCGCACGATATTTGTTGGTGGCCGAAAAACCCCTTGCCCGAGAGTGTTCCGCACTGGTTTAACGCCGGGCCGGTCAACTTCGAGACACCGGATGACCTCCATCGGCGCGGTAAGCCGCAGCTGCAGATCGACTTCATGAACTTCATGTCCCCGCTGTTGACCGGGATGCTGACGTATTCCGGACCCGATGTCGCAACGCAGTGGGCCCGCTGCCTGGACATGTATCTGTGGCTACAACAACAGGTGGACGCCCAAATCGGACGGGTGCTCGAGAAAGTGGCCGCACACCCCGCGATTGACCGCAACACTGTCGTCGTATTCACCTCGGATCACGGTGAGTACGCGGGTTCACACGGCCTGCGCGGTAAGGGGGCGGCGGCTTATGAGGA
>NZ_DASRBZ010000462.1:0-3594 GCF_035653355.1 Mycobacterium sp.
CCAATCCGCTCCTGCACGGCACAGCACACCCATCAACACCATCGGCCCCGACTTCACCCTGACCGTCCCGACAGTCGACCACGGGAACCCGGAGATCTCCGTCTTCCCCCTGCCCAACCCCCATCCGGGCCAACTGCTCGACCTGGCCTGGGACACCTTCGGCTTCGGCATCGAACGCCTCGCGCGGCAGATCAAGAACCTCGGGCAGCGCCTGGACGTCGACATCTGCTTCGGCATCAACGAGGCAGGACTGGTCATGGCCACCTTCCTGGCGTCGGCCCAGTTCTCCCGATGCCCGATCGGATACCTCAAGTGCAACAAGGTCCGTGACGAGATCACCCTGAACGAGGCGTCGTTCTATCCGGCCGCCGGCGACTCGCCCACGATCGTGATCTGCGACTTCGAGGTCAAGCACGCCGATGTCGTGGGTTTCATCGCCCGCGAGATCCGCACCCGCTACCCGGGAGCGCAGCTGTATTTCGCCGTGTTCGGCGCGATGACGAAGGGCAGCGACCTGCAGGTGGACAGCTTCGACGACCTGACCGGAGCGAGGATCATGCGCGCGGCGGACTTCGCCGCCGTCTTCATCGCCGCCACCATGTCCCCGCCCGGCATCGAACCTCCGCTGGAATTGCGGTAACGAACTGAGAGCGATACCTGATGAATACCGAGACACCACTGCCCGAGCTCGGGCAACGCGTCGCCGACGTCGTTCGGACCGTCATGGACGAAGCGCGCCCGAAGTTGGTGAGGGCCGCGCTATCGGGCGAGCGCGGGGAGGGCCAAAACAAGCGGCACTCCGACAACTTCCTCTCGGTCCACGACCTGTGGGCGCACGGCCGGTATCGGGAACTGATGCGCGAGCACATCGCATCCTTCGTCTATGCGTCCGAGGAAGCCGAACCCCTCGTCGTCGGGAAGGATGCGGACCCTGACCTGGTGGTCCTGGTCGATCCACTCGACACCAGTGAACTGGCCGTGCGCGGCCTGCACGGCTACACCCACGTCCTGGTCTACTCGCGATCCCTCGCGCGTCCCGTCGTCGCGGTGGTCGGCGACATCTTCCACCATGTCCAGATGTACCTCGCCGTCCGGGACGACTCCGGCACAGATCGGGCGTACGCCGTCACCGCGGACTCGCAGCGCCACCGACTCGACCCGCAGCCGATCAAGGCACTGGCGCAATCACTGGTCACCAACTACATGATGCGGCCCGCGGAACGCTTCCTGCCGCTCGCCCGACAGGAGCGGCTCCTACACGCCCTCGGTCGGCCCGGCGATGACGGCAAGAGCCGGGGCCGCATCGGAGTCGACTTCGGCTCCGTCGGACTCGGCCACATCGCCGCAGGATTCACCGACGCGATGGTCGAGTTCGCGAAGGGATTCGCCATCTGGGACCTGTCACCCGGGCACTACGTCCTGCACGCCGCCGGCGGAGTTGTCATCGACTTGAACGGCGAGCCGATTCCGTTGGACTACGGACTGCGCTCGCTCTCCGACATCGCCGCCGCCATGAACGGCCGCCGCAAATTCATCGCGGCAGGCTCGGCGAAACTCGCCCACGAGATCCTCGCCGAACTCGAGCTTTAGCTTCCGCCGATCCCGACGTTCTCGTGCGCGGCCAGGGGCAACCGCTTAAGCCGCAAGCAAGATCGGGACATCCGTGCGCGGTGCCCCCGCGTCAGCGCATACTGCCAAACAGCTTGTCGCAGTAACCTGCATCCAAATGCGGCGTGCCCAGCGCGCGGCGTTTAGGATGCAGTCGCGACGGTCAACGCCGCCTATGGACGTGCCGTCGCAGAAAAGGACCGCCCGAAAGTCCTCGTCGATGTGCTCGACCTCGGTCTCTCACACGAGCCCGCAGCTGATGGCTGGAGCAGCGCACTTCTCTTCCGGCTGCTGGCCGACCTCGCACCCGGCGCACGCACGGCGTTGCGCTATATCTGCGAACACGCCCCAGCCGTCGGCTTTGACGAGGTCGCGGCGCATCTCGGCCAGCCCATCGTGGACGGGCGTTCAACAGGTCAGCTCGGTGGGACAATGACCAGTCTCCGAGCAGCGCTACGGCGCATCCCCGGCAGCCCGTCATCGCCAGTGACCCGGGATAGCGCCGCCCGAATGTACGTAATCGACGAGAAGATCGCGACGCTGTTGCGGGACGCGTTCGCAGTCGCCGACAGACAGCCTCAGCTGCTTCGCAGCTGAGGCTTCGAAGATCGCACAGCTGTCAGCGGGCGCTATCCAGTCGCGGAGCAGATCTCGCAACGCGCTGTGGGAGCGGATGCGCGCCGTATTGTGCCGATGCTCGGCTAGTGCCGCACCGAGAGCTGCGGGGACGGATTGAGGTTCTTGGGGAGGTGAGCACGTTCGGCAGTGGCCTTGGTCGCAGCGCACTGAGGGCGATCCGCAGGGATCTTGCGCTAGCCGTACCGGCACGTCGCGGTCGACGCGTTTGCCCACCAGGGCATTCCGGTAGTCGTCCAGGTTGATCGGCTCCAGGTCGAGCCGCCGCGCAAGCCCAAGCCGGGCGGCCAGCGTCGGCTTGCCGGAGCCAGTGCCGCCGAGGATGTAGACGCGGCACGGCGCCGTCGATGCTTCCGGGAACCCGGATTGGCGCGCGCCGCACGCCGTTGTTGGTTCATCGCGATATCGGGCGCGTCACCGCTATGGTCAACTGAGCTTCCCCCGGTTTCCCGGACGGTTCCGGTGTGTCACGCCGCGATCGGTGTGGCGTGTGTCTGTTCGTACTGCACGGGGCTGAGCATGTCGAGCGTGGAGTGACGTCGGCGGGGGTTGTACCAGGCTTCGATGTACTCGAAGATCGCCCTGGCCAGTTCGTCTCGCGTCGCCCAGCTTTGCCGGTCGAGCAGTTCGAGCTGCAGAGTGCCGAAGAACGACTCGACCATGGAGTTGTCGAAGCAGTCCCCGATCGATCCCATCGAGCCGAGCAGGCCAGCCTGGCGCAGCCGCTGCCCGAACACCCAGCTCGTATATTGGGCGGATTCAATCGGTCGTTGCAACACCGATTATTGATATTGAGCCTAGCTGGTCGGAGAGGGCTTCGGCGGGTGTCTTCCAGCCGAGTGTCTTGCGGGGCCGGTCGTTGAGTGTGGCGGCGACGGCTTCGAGATCGGATGCACTCCACCGGGACAGGTCGGTGCCCTTTGGAAAGTACTGGCGCAACAAGCCGTTGGTGTTCTCGTTGGTGGGGCGCTGCCACGGGCTGTGGGGGTCGGCGAAGTAGACCGGTACGCCGGTTCGCGCGGTGAACTGGGCATGTGCCGAGAGTTCCTTGCCGCGGTCCCAGGTCACCGAGCGTCGCAGTCGCTCGGGCACCGAGGCCATGGTGGCGGCGAGCGCGCTGCTCATCGTGGCAGCGCCGTAGCCCGCCAGCGGCGGTCCGTTCTTGGTGCGTGCGACGACGCCGTAGCCCTCCTCACGTGGCAGGTGGATGAGCATTGTGTACCGCGTCGTACGCTCGACGAGCGTGCCGATCGCCGAGCGCTCCAACCCGATCAGCAGGTCGCCTTCCCAGTGCCCCGGCACAGTCCGGTCTGCGGCCTCGGCCGGCCGCTCGCTGATCATCACTTCAGG
>NZ_DASRBZ010000463.1:0-2475 GCF_035653355.1 Mycobacterium sp.
CGCAAGGTCCGCACCGAAGCAGACGGAACGCCGGCCTACACCATGGTGCCTGCCGAGCAGCTGCGGCCCGGCGACGTGATCGAGGTACGCACCCATGAGGTGGTACCCGCGGACGCCCGGCTGATCGACGAAGAAGACCTCGAGGTCGACGAATCGACGCTCACCGGTGAATCACTGTCGGTGCCCAAGCAGGTAGACCCCACACCTGGCGCCGACCTGGCCGAGCGGCGCTGCATGCTCTACGCCGGAACCACTGTGGTAGCAGGCACCGGGGTGGCGCTGGTGACCGCGGTTGGACCCGAAACCCAGGTGCGTCGCGCCGCTGAACTGGTATCCGGTGACCTGCCCGAAATCGGGCTGCAGCACCAGCTGAGTCAACTCACCAACCGGGCATGGCCGATCAGCGCCACAGGCGGCGCACTGGTCAGCGCGCTGGGCCTGTTGCGCCGCAGAGGATTACGCGAAGCCGTGGCCAGCGGCATCGCCGTCACCGTGGCTGCCGTGCCCGAAGGCATGCCGCTGGTGGCCACCCTCGCCCAGCAGGCGTCGGCGCGGCGGCTGACCAACTTCGGCGCACTGGTGCGGGTACCGCGCTCGGTGGAGGCGCTGGGCCGCGTCGACGTGGTCTGCTTCGACAAAACCGGCACGCTCAGCGAGAACCGGCTGCGGGTAGCGCAGGTCCATACCATCGACGGCTACTCCCGCGAAGAGGTGTTGCGGTGCGCTGCGCACGCCGCCCCGACCGCCAACGGCGGCCCGCAGATCCACGCCACCGACGTCGCCATCACCGAGGCGGCGCTGGCCGTCAACGGTTCACACCCCGCCGGCGAACCCGACGCCCACCTGCCGTTCCGCTCCGGAAGGTCGTTCTCGGCGTCGGTGACCGACGACGAGCTGACCGTCAAGGGGGCACCGGAGGTGGTGCTGGCCCGCTGCCAAAACGTCGGCGCCGGCATGGACGACACGGTCCGTCAGCTGGCGGCCAGCGGATTACGGGTGATCGCGGTCGCGCGGCGGCGGCTGAGCCAGGGACAGATGCAAGCCGTCGACGACGATCCCGACGATGCGATCGCTGACCTGTGCGCCGGCGAATTGTCGTTGGTCGGGCTGCTCGGGCTCTCCGACACCCCGCGACCGGAAGCTAAGGGACTGCTCGCGGATCTGCAGGAACGCGACGTGGCCATCCGGCTGATCACCGGCGATCACCCGATTACCGCCGCGGCGATCGCCGCGGAGCTGGGCATGCCGGTGACACTCGATCAGGTCATCAGCGGCTCGGAGTGGGACGCCATGTCCCGCAAGGACCAGGAGCATGCGGTCGCCGAGCGGGTGGTGTTCGCCCGGATGTCGCCGGAGAACAAGGTGCAGATCGTCCAGACCCTGGAGCGGACCGGTCGGGTATGCGCGATGGTCGGCGACGGCTCCAACGACGCCGCCGCGATCCGCGCCGCCACCGTCGGCATCGGGGTGGTAGCGCGCGGCAGCGACCCAGCCCACACCGTTGCCGACGTGGTGCTGACCGACGCCCGTATCGAAGCGCTGCCGCAGGCAATCGACGAAGGCCGCGAACTGTGGCGGCGCGTGCAGGCGGCGGTGTCGGTGCTGCTCGGCGGCAACGCCGGCGAGGTGGTGTTCGCCATCATCGGCAGCGCGATTACCGGGCAGTCGCCGCTGAACACCCGTCAGCTGCTGCTGGTCAACATGCTGACCGATGCGCTGCCGGCGGCGGCGCTCGCGGTGAGCCCGACGACCAGCGCCGGCAAGCCCGGAACCCGCGGCCTCGACGAGCGAGCGCTGTGGCGCGCGGTCGGTGTTCGCGGGGCAACGACGGCGGCCGCGGCCACCGCGGCGTGGGCGATGGCCAGCGTCACTGGACGGCCACAGCGGGCGTCGACCGCGGCGCTGGTCGCGTTGGTGACCACTCAGCTGGGCCAGACATTGCTGGATTCGCACGCCCCGCTGGTGGTGTTCACCGCTGGCGGCTCGCTTGTCGTGATGGGGACGCTGATCAGCATTCCGGGTGTCAGCCAGCTGCTTGGCTGTACACCGCTCGGTCCGATCGCGTGGGCTCAGGCGCTGGGTTCGGCGACCGCCGCGACCGCCGCGGTGGGTGTGCTGAACCGCCTTGTCGCTGGTCAGCGAGCAGCAGAGCCAGAGCAGCCGTCGATTCCGGCTGAGCCGACGAGCGATCGCTCTTCACCACGTCCACGACGCCGTGCCGCCACGCGACCGCGTACAAGTGCACCAGAGGAACAGTTAGCAGCGCGCCCAGCGCTGAAACTAGCGGGTCGGCCAGAGCATCCGTCGTCGCCATACATTCGACAGTGACCGGAGCACCCGGCTCGACGGCAAATCCTTAGTTACCGAAAGGCGAATCATGGTTGAAAGGAAGTCGCGTCGCGGCACTTCGCAAAGTGAGGCGGTGGAGGAGATACGCCGCGGTGAGTCGTTCCTGGTGAATCTCCCCGTGGTGGG
>NZ_DASRBZ010000464.1:0-8781 GCF_035653355.1 Mycobacterium sp.
AAGAACGGGTTGATGCACAGGTAGCGGTCGTCGCTGGTGATCTTGCCGCAGGCCGCCCACGCCGCGGATCCGGCCAGCGACTGCCGGTGTGCGCACAGCACGCCTTTGCTGCGCCCAGTGGTGCCTGAGGTGAACAGGATGTCGGAGACGTCGTCGGGGCGCACCGCCGCCGCACGGGCGTCGGCGGCCTCGAGGTCGACGCCGCCTGCGATGAACTCGTCCCAGGTGCCGTCATTCCGGTCCACCGGCACCCGCACGATGTGACGCAAATCCGGCAGCGCGGCACGATCGAGCGCAGCGAGCTTGTCGGCGCCGAGGAACTCGCCCATGCCGATCAGCAGCGGGGCCCCCGTGCGCGCCAGGATGTCGGCAGCCTCAGCGGGGGTGTAGCGGGTGTTGATCGGCACCACGGTCGCACCGGCGTAGTGCGTGGCCAGGCCGGCGACCACCCAGTGCCAGGTATTCGGTGACCAGATCGCCACCCGGTGACCGGCTCGAACGCCGAGGCCGATCATCGCCGCCGCGGCCCGGCGCACTTCCTCGCGTAGCTGCCCGAAGGTGAGCGCGCGATCGGGTATGACCAGCGCTGGATGGTCGGCGAGTTCGCGCGCGATGCGATCCAATACCGCAGGAATTGTCTGCGGATCGCTCGACATCGACGCTCCTCTGGATTTTTCTACTCGGCACGTGTCCGCTGCGGCCGGCGAAATCCACGCTGACTAACAAAGCAAGTGCTTGGTAGGTTAGCCTACAGGGATGCAGGACGTCGAGGAGTTCCGGGCTGAGGTCCGCGAGTGGCTCGCCGAGAACCTGGTCGGCGAATTCGCCAAGCTCAAAGGACTCGGCGGGCCCGGTCGCGAGCACGAGGCGTTCGAGGAGCGGCGGGCCTGGAACCAGCATCTGGCGAAAGCGGGCCTGACTTGTCTGGGCTGGCCGGTCGAGCACGGCGGTCGCGGTCTTTCGGTGGCGCACCGGGTCGCGTTTTATGAGGAGTACGCGATCGCGGACGCCCCCGCGAAGGTCAACCATTTCGGCGAAGAACTGCTGGGTCCCACGCTGATCGCCTACGGCACGCCCGAGCAGCAGCAGCGGTTCCTGCCGAAGATTCTCGACGTGACGGAGCTGTGGTGTCAGGGCTATTCGGAGCCCGGCGCGGGCAGCGACCTGGCCAACGTGTCCACCACCGCAGTGCTCGACGGTGACCAGTGGGTGATCAACGGGCAGAAGGTGTGGACGTCGCTGGCGCACTGGGCGCAGTGGTGTTTCGTGTTGGCGCGCACCGATAAGGGCTCCAAGCGCCACGCCGGGCTGTCTTATCTCCTGGTTCCGCTCGACCAGCCGGGGGTGCAGATCCGCCCGATCGTTCAGCTGACCGGCGACTCGGAGTTCAACGAGGTGTTCTTCGACGACGCCCGCACCGACGCCGACCTGGTGGTCGGTGCACCTGGCGACGGGTGGCGGGTCGCGATGGCAACGCTGACGTTTGAGCGCGGCGTTTCGACACTCGGCCAACAGATTGTCTACGCGCGCGAGCTGAACGGCGTCGTGGAACTCGCCAAACGCACCGGCGCTGCTGACGATCCGCTGATTCGGGAACGCCTGACCCACTCCTGGGCGGGCCTGCGAGCGATGCGCTCCTATGCCTTGGCCACCATGGATGTCGAGCAGCCAGGACAGGACAACGTGTCGAAGTTGTTGTGGGCCAACTGGCATCGCGAACTCGGCGAGATCGCGATGGAGGTGCGCGGCAAGGCCGGCATGGTTCTCGAGGATGACTTCGACGAGTGGCAGCGGCTCTACCTGTTCACCCGGGCCGACACCATCTACGGCGGCTCCAACGAGATTCAGCGCAACATCATCGCCGAGCGGGTGCTCGGCCTGCCCCGAGAGGTCAAAGGATGACGCTTGCCGCCCCGCCGAAAGAAGTTGCCGGGCATGGGCTTTTGACCGGTAAGGTCGTCGTAGTCACTGCGGCGGCCGGCACCGGTATCGGATCGGCTACCGCACGGCGCGCGCTGATGGAGGGTGCCGATGTCGTCGTCTCCGATCACCACGAACGACGCCTCGGTGAGACGGCCCTGGAGCTTTCGGCGCTGGGACTGGGCCGCGTCGAGCATGTGCTGTGCGACGTCACCTCCAGCGTGCAGGTCGACGCCCTGATCGCCTCGACCACTGCGCGGATGGGCCGCATGGATGTGCTCGTCAACAACGCCGGTCTCGGCGGGCAGACCCCCGTGGTCGACATGACCGACGAGGAATGGGACCGGGTCTTGGACGTCACGCTGACGTCGGTGTTCCGGGCTACTCGGGCAGCGCTGCGCTATTTCCGTCAAGCCGACCACGGCGGGGTGGTCGTCAACAACGCCAGCGTGCTGGGCTGGCGGGCCCAGCACTCGCAAGCGCACTATGCGGCGGCCAAAGCCGGGGTGATGGCGTTGACCCGGTGCAGCGCAATCGAAGCCGTCGAATACGGGGTGCGGATCAACGCGGTGTCGCCAAGCATCGCCCGGCACAAGTTCCTGGACAAGACCTCCTCGCCGGAGCTGCTGGACCGGTTGTCGGCCCAGGAGGCGTTCGGCCGCGCCGCCGAACCGTGGGAGGTGGCGGCCACTATCGCGTTTTTAGCCAGCGACTACTCCAGTTACTTGACTGGAGAAGTGATTTCGGTATCGAGCCAGCATCCATGAATCGGCGCGACGAACTGCTGGAGCTGGCGGCGGCGATGTTCGCCGAACGCGGTTTGCGCGCGACCACGGTGCGCGACATCGCCGACGGCGCCGGAATCCTGTCGGGCAGCCTCTATCACCATTTCTCCTCCAAAGAAGAGATGGTCGACGAAGTGCTGCGCGGCTTTTTGGACTGGCTGTTCAGCCGTTACCAGGAGATCATCGACACGAAGCCCAACCCGCTGGAGCGGCTGAAGGGGCTGTTCATGGCGTCGTTCGACGCGATCGAGCACCGGCACGCCCAGGTCGTCATCTACCAGGACGAGGCCAAGCGGCTGTCGTCGCATCCGCGGTTCTCCTACATCGAGGACCTCAATAAGAAGCAGCGCCAAATGTGGGTCGACGTGCTGCACCAAGGAATCGAGGAGGGATATTTCCGGCCCGACCTCGACGTCGACCTGGTCTACCGCTTCATCCGTGACACAACCTGGGTGTCGGTGCGCTGGTATCAGCCCGGTGGGCCGCTCACCGCCGAACAGGTCGGCCAGCAGTATCTCGCGATCGTCTTAGGCGGAATCACCGCGAATAGAGAAGGAGTTTGACATGGCTGAAGTTTCCCAGGCTTACGTCGTCGATGCCGTGCGTACCGCGGTCGGCAAGCGCAATGGGTCACTGGCCGGTGTACACCCAATCGACTTGGGAGCAGCGGCTTTTCACGGCCTGTTCGACCGCGTCGACGTCGACCCCGCCGCGATCGACGACGTGATCGTCGGCTGCGTGGACGCCATCGGCGGGCAGGCCGGCAACATCGGCCGACAGGCGTGGCTGGCGGCGGGCTACCCCGAAGAGGTTCCCGGCGTCACCGTCGACCGCCAATGCGGCTCCAGCCAGCAGGCCATTTCCTTTGGGGCGCAAGCCATTATGTCCAGGACTGCGGATTTGATCTTGGCCGGCGGCATCCAGAACATGAGCCAAATCCCGATCGCCGCGGCGATGGAAGTTGGCAAGCAGTTCGGCTTCACCGCACCCACCGCGGAGTCCAAGGGCTGGCAGCACCGCTACGGCGACGAGGAGATATCGCAATTCCGCGGCGCGGAACTGATCGCCGAGCGGTGGAATCTGTCGCGTGAGGAAATGGAGCGCTACGCGCTGTCCAGCCACCAGCGGGCGCTGTCGGCAATACGCGCCGGGCACTTCGACAACGAGGTCGTCGCGGTAGGTGACTTCCGCATCGACGAAGGCCCGCGGGAGACGTCGCTGGAGAAGATGGCCGCGCTGGCGCCGCTGCGTGAGGGCGGCCGGCTGACCGCGGCGCTGGCCAGCCAGATCTCCGACGGCGCCAGCGCCGTGCTGTTGGCCTCCGAGCAGGCGGTCAAAGACCACACGCTCACGCCGCGGGCGCGCATCCACCACATCAGCGCGCGCGGTGCCGATCCGGTGTTCATGCTGACCGGTCCGATTCCGGCCACCCGCTATGCCTTGGAGAAGGCGGGGCTGTCGATCGACGACATCGACGTCGTCGAGATCAACGAGGCGTTCGCGCCCGTCGTGATGGCCTGGCTCAAGGAGATCAAGGCCGACCCGGAAAAAGTCAACCCCAACGGCGGCGCGATCGCGCTGGGTCATCCGCTGGGCGCCACCGGGGCAAAGCTGTTCACCACGATGCTCAACGAGCTGGAGCGCACCGGCGGCCGCTACGGGCTGCAGACGATGTGCGAGGGCGGCGGGACGGCCAACGTCACCATCATCGAACGGCTGTAAGCCGCATTTGCCGCGAGCGGGCGTGTCTGTACGCCGACACGCCGGAATTGCCGTACAAGTGTGCCCGCTCGCGGTGGCTACTCCACTAGCGCGGACGCCGCCTGCAGCTGTTTGATCGCGTCGCTCACGATCGTCTGGATCAACTCCGCGCACGACGGCAGATCCTCCAGGATGCCTGCCACCTGCCCGGAGGCCAGCACGCCGGCTTCGGTATTGCCCTCAACCAGCCCGGCTTTCAACAGCATTGGCGTGTTGGCCGCCATCACGACTTGCGACCAAGTCATCTCCTTGCCGTGGCGCATCGCCAGCCCGTCGCGGATCATCGACAGCCACGTCATGCCCGACATCTTCTTAAACTTGCCGGCATTGCGAACGGCGGCGGTGAAGCCCCTTGCCCGCGAACCGCCCTCCAACTTCTCGACCAGCTCGGTTCGCAGCACGCGGTGCGGCATGCCGTCGACACGGGTGGTGACCACGGTGCCGTCCAGCCCCGCTTCCAGATACCGGCGTTTGACAGCGTCGGGCACCGTCGAGTCCGACGTGAGTAGAAACCGGGTGCCCATCGCCACGCCGGCCGCACCGTAACACAACGCTGCTGCCAGCCCGCGACCGTCGAAGAAGCCGCCCGCGGCAATCACCGGGATATCGACGGCGTCCAGCACCGACGGCAGCAGAAGGGTGGTCGCGACCGGACCGGTATGCCCGCCGCCCTCGCCGCCCTGCACGATCACCGCGTCGGCACCCCAGGAGGCCACCTTGCGGGCATGCTTGGCCGCACCTACCGACGGGATCACCGCAACGCCAGCCTCTTTCAGCCGGGCGATCAGCTCCTGACGAGGCGCCAGGGCGAACGACGCCACCTTCACGCCTTCGCGGATCATCAGCTCGACCCGGTCGCCGGCGTCGGCGGCGTCGGCGCGAATGTTGACGCCGAACGGCTTGTCGGTGGCGGCTTTGACCTTGCTGATCGCGGTGGCTAACTCGTCAAGGGTCATCGTGGCCGACGCCAAGATCCCCAGGCCGCCCCCGTTGGCGGTGGCCGACACCAGCCGAGCACCGGCTACCCAACCCATCCCGGTTTGCACCACGGGGTGCTCGACGCCGACCAGCTGGGTTAGCGGTGTGCGCAGCCTCATGATCTGACCTCTTTATCGCGCAATGACTTCGGGTCGAGGACTTCGCGGATCAGGCGCAACTCGTCGTCGGAGGGCGGCCTGGTTTCGTCGGCCTCGTCGAGCCCGTACACCTCGAACGACGAGGCTTCACGGACGTCGTCGGGACGGACGCCCGGATGCAAGCTCAGCGCCCGCATCCGATGATCCGGACCGCCGAAGTCGAATACGCCCAAGTTCGACACCACGCGATAGACGTTGACGAACCGGAATGCGGGATTGTCCGGATCGATCTTGTCGTAGCCGATGCCGGACACCACGTCGACGGCCTCACAGAACACCCGCGGCGAATGGTTGCCCACCCAGTAGCTGGTGGCGTGATTGATGGTGTTGCCGGGCGCGCCGCGCACACCGAACATCTGCCGCTTCGGCTGCTGCAATGGCCCGAACGCCGAGATGTTCTGATTGCCGTAGCGGTCAACCTGGTTGGCGCCCATCACCACATGCCGCCGCCCCCACGCCAGTGTCTCGAATACACGGCCAAATGGCATCCAACCCTCGATCGCGCCGGAAGCCCCTAAGGCCGGTGTGTCGGCCAGCAGCTGCGCCTCCCCGTCGGTCAGCAAGATGTCGGGCGAGAAAGTGAGTCGAGCCAACCGGGCTCCAATTGACGCGACGGTCGTCATCGGGCTGATCAGGATCTCGCCGGCGTCGCGAAACAGCTCGGCGCACGCCATGACACAGACTTCTGCTCGACTGATCATGAGGATGCTCCAAACCGGCGTACCGCCGCTTGATAGTCGGATTCGCTGCCAGACAAGTACGTCGCCACGAACTCCCGCCAACTTTCCTCACTCGCGGCAGCTTCTACATAATGCCGCTGAAACTTTTCGTCGCGGCCGTAATCCGGCGCTGCTGTGGTGAAGTGGGCACCACCCGGCGCCTCGACGACGCCGTCGACCATCATCCGGTTCACCAGCAGTGCCTGCGGCGGCACCGACTTGACCAGCTCCTCGGTTGTCACCACGCGCTCCACCGACATAAAGCGTTTCTCCGCGGCCATCAGATACAGGTCGTCGAAGTACGGGTCGATGCCGGTGTAGGCCGCATTACCTTGGGCGTCACCGAGATCGAGGTGCACGAACGCGGCGTCCAACCGCAATGCCGGCATCGCGATCAACGACTCGTACCCACCGCCCGGCGCGGGATAGGGCGAGCGCACTGTCGCCAGCTCGCCATCCCAGAAGTCGACGACCGAGCTGCCCAGCCCGGCGCGAATCGGCAGGAACGGCAGCCGCTGTGCAGCCGCCTGCAGCCCGCAGCGCAGCATGCCCTCGTCCATCTCGCGGGCTTCGATCGAACCGCTGGTGCGGGCTTTGGCGAACCACGGGTCGTAGAACGGCGGCGAATCCAGCGAAACGAAGCCGTAGTAGACGCGGCGCACCTTGCCGGCCGAACACAGCAGCCCGATGTCGGGGCCCCCGTAGGTAACCACGGTCAAGTCGGTCACGTCGGTGCGCAAGATGGCCCGCACGAACGCCATCGGCTTGCGCCGGGAACCCCAGCCGCCGATCCCGATGGTCATCCCGCTGCGCAATTCAGCCACAGCGTCGTCGATAGTAGTCCGCTTGTCCGGCATTATGCGCCGCTCCTCCTCATCGCTTTGCTCTGCATCGTTGTCGGCGGCTATGACTTCTTGTCCGCCTTAGCCGTGCCGGCAAACGCGTCGCGGTGCTCATCGGACACCCCGGCGAGGTTGAGTTCGAACGTAAAGCCTTGCTCCATGCGGTAACTGGAGTTGACCCGCTGCACGTCGATGAAGTTCAAGGCCTCTTTGGCGGCCCGGATAACGCGGGTGTCCTTGGCGGCAATATCGCGGGCCACCCGTAACGCGGCCTCATCCAACTGCTCTCGAGGCACCACCTCGTGCACTGAACCGAAGTGGTGCAAGGTCGCGGCGTCGACGGTGGCCGCGGTGAAGAACAGCCGGCGCATCATGTGCTGCGGCACCAGCCGCGACAGGTGGGTCGCCGCGCCCAACGCGCCCCGCTCTACCTCCGGCAGCCCGAACGTCGCGTCGTCGGAGGCCACAATGACATCGGAGTTTCCGACCAGCCCGATGCCCCCGCCGACACAGAATCCGTTCACGGCGGCAACCACCGGCACCGCGCATTCGTAGACCGCTTTGAACGCCGCAAAGCAGCCGCGGTTGGCGTCGATCAGTGCGGTGAATCCCTCGGTGCGCTGCATCTCCTTGATGTCGACCCCGGCGTTGAAGCCGCGGCCCTCGGCCCGCAGGATCACCACGTGGGTGTCCGGCTCGCGGCCGGCGGCCGTCACAGCGTCGGCGAGTTCGAACCAGCCGCGCGACGGAATGGCGTTGACCGGAGGAAAGTCGACGGTGACCGCGACGATCCCCGGCTCGGTGGCGGTGGACGTGATCGGCATTGCACTTCCTGGGGTCGGCTACCTGAGCAAGCACTTGCTTGGTACGCTAGCACAGTGACCGGCGCCGAACGAGACCCCGCGATCAACTTTGGGCTGGCGGGGCGGGTAGTGCTGGTGACCGGCGGCGTCCGGGGGGTGGGCGCCGGAATCAGCGCGGTCTTCGCTCAACAGGGTGCGATGGTGGTAACGTGCGCGCGCCGCGCGGTCGAGGGCTCGCCCTACGAGTTTCACAGCTGCGACATCCGCGACGACGACGCCGTCAAAGCGATGATCGACGCGATCGTCGACCGGCACGGCCGGCTGGATGTCGTGGTCAACAACGCCGGAGGCTCGCCGTACGTGCTGACCGCCGATTCCAGCTCGAAATTCAACCGCAAGATCATCGAGCTGAATCTCCTTGGCGCGTTGTTCGTTTCACAGCACTCCAACGACAAGATGCAAGACCAACTGCACGGCGGCTCGATCATCAACATCAGCAGTGTCAGTGGCCGAAGGCCGACGCCGGGCACCGCCGCGTACGGAGCTGCCAAGGCGGGCATGGAAAGCCTTACGCAGACGCTGGCGGTGGAATGGGCGCCGAAGGTCAGGGTGAATGCCCTCGTGGTCGGCATGGTCAAGACCGAACAGGCCGATCTGTTCTACGGCGACGCCGAATCGATCGCCGCGATTTCGAAGAACGTGCCGCTCGGCCGGCTGGCTAGACCCGAGGACATCGGTTGGGCTGCAGCGTTTCTGGCGTCGGATGCGGCGGCCTACATCAGCGGTGCCACGTTGGAGGTGCACGGGGGCGGGGA
>NZ_DASRBZ010000465.1:0-3891 GCF_035653355.1 Mycobacterium sp.
CCTCGGCATTGCCATCGGCGTCATCGCCGGCGTGGGCGCGGTCGTCTTCTATCTGTTGCTGAAATACGCCGCCGAGTTTCTGCTGGGCTACCTGGCCGACTACCGAATCCCCACCCCCGTCGGCGAGGACGGCAATCATCCGTCCTCTGGCTTTCACCGTCCGTGGGCGCTTCCACTGGTGACGACGGCCGGTGCGTTCTTGTCCGCGGTCATCGTCGCCTGGCTTGCCCCAGAAGCCGAAGGCCATGGCACCGACGAAGCGATCGAGGCGGTCCATAGCTATCCCACCAATATCCGCAGCCGGGTGGTGCTGGTGAAGATGGTGGCAAGCGCACTGACCATCGGCTCTGGCGGCTCGGGCGGTCGCGAAGGTCCGACCGCTCAGATCTCAGCAGGCTTCGGATCACTGCTGACCCGTCGGCTGAACCTCCCTGTCGAGGACGGCAGGATCGCGGTTGCCGTGGGTATCGGCTCAGGCATCGGAGCGATCTTTGGCGCACCCCTCGGCGGAGCGGTGCTGGCGACGTCAATCATCTATCGCGAAGACCTCGAATACCGCTCACTGGTGCCCGGTTTCATCGCCTCGGCCACGGCATATGCGGTGCTCGGTTCGATCATGGGCTTCCAGCCTCTGTTCGGTTTTGTCGACGCCGAATACCGCTTCGAAGAAGCCTGGCCACTGCTGTGGTTCGCCGTAATCGGCGTGATCGCTGCCGCGATCGGCTATCTGTATGCCCGCGTATTCTACTGGACGGTGGCGTTAACCGATCGACTGCCCGGAGGTGTGCTGAAACCGACTCTCGGCGGACTGCTGGTCGGGCTGTTGGGGCTGCTGATCCCTCAAGTACTCAGCAGTGGGTACGGCTGGATTCAGGAAGCCATTACACGGCCAACGCTGATGACGATTCCGTTGTGGATCGTGCTCGTCCTGCCGATTGCGAAAATCGTGGCCACGTCATTGTCGATTGGCACCGGTGGATCGGGCGGTATCTTCGGCCCTGGCATTGTGATTGGCGCATTTGTCGGGGCGGCGATCTGGCGGCTGGGGGAACTATGGGGCCTTCCCGGAGTGCCCAGCGACCCTGGCATTTTCGTGGTGGTGGGAATGATGGCGTGTTTCGGCAGCGTCGCTCATGCACCGCTCGCCATCATGATCATGGTGGCCGAGATGACCGGATCGTTTGCCGCGATACCGGGAGCGATAATTGCGGTAGGTATCGCGTCGCTGCTGATGTCGCAAAGCGGCGTCAGCATTTACCGCTCCCAGCGCCTGAATCGTGAGACGGCCGAGACCGAACGCGCGCGTCAGCCCGCGTGACGGCCTCGGCCGCTGACCCTGGCTGTACATCCCATGTTCGTCTGATCGTCGCCAAAATCGGACACACTGTTTGCGGGTAATCAGCCGCCTCACCCAGGAAGGAGCGCCCGTGCCATGCAAACGCTGAGCCTGGCCGACTTTGTGCTGCGCTTAGCCGTCGGCCTAGGTTGCGGCGCATTGATTGGAGTGGAACGGCAGTGGCGGGCACGCATGGCCGGACTGCGCACCAACGCGCTGGTCGCAACCGGGGCCACTTTGTTCGTGCTCTACGCGGTGATCACCAACGACACCAGCCCCACCCGGGTGGCGTCGTATGTGGTGTCCGGGGTCGGTTTTCTCGGCGGAGGGGTGATCCTGCGCGAGGGATTCAACGTTCGCGGCCTGAATACCGCTGCGACGCTGTGGTGTTCGGCCGCCGTCGGTGTGCTGGCGGCCTCGGGGCATTTGTTGTTCACGGTGATCGCCACCGGCACCGTCGTCGCCATCCACCTATTGGGACGTCCACTGGGCCGGTTAATCGATCACGACAACGTCGTCGAAGAAAGCGAAGACCAGCAGCCATACCAAGTTCAGTTGATTTGTCGGCCCAAAAGCGAAAAATACGCGCGTGCCCAAATCGTGCAGCACACCAGCACCAACGACCTCATTCTCCGCGGGATTCACACGGGGCGCGCCGCCGACGACAACGTTGCATTGACCGCCTATCTACTCATGGATGGTCACGCGCCCGCGCGGCTTGAGCGCCTCGTCGCGGAGCTGTCGCTGCAGCCGGGCATTCAGGCGGTGCATTGGTACGCCGGTGAACCGAGCGAGCCGCTGCCGCCGATGTCAGATACCGGTTAGACCCACACCGGGTGTTCACTTATATGGTGAACGACCGTATACTCATTTGGACGATCGTCTCATAATATGTCCAGTTTCCAGCAGATTTAATCCGTTAGCAGCCAGGCTGTTGTGTACTCGGGCATTCACTCACTATGGTGGTACGTGTCTGGCCCCGCTGCTGGTGCCGGATGGGGTGGCTAACCGTTCGAGCCGGGGGAATTGTCGCCGCGGCAGCTGCTGGAGTGCCGTTCGGTTGCCGCGGTGTCAAGCGGCGGCAGGTTTGCCTTATCCGACAAGGGGCACTCATAACGCGCTGGAGAGGAGTGGCCGATGCCTGAAGTGGAAGTGCGCCACGACGGACACCCTGCGTTTCGCCGCCAAGTTCGCTTCGACTGGTCGAATCTGCCGTTGCACTGGGTGCCCGATGACCCATTCGCCACGCACATGATGAATGTGTTGCATTTACTGTTGCCGGAGGGGGAGCGGCACTTCATCAAGGCGGTGCTGGAAGCGTCGTCGCTGGTCGACGATCCAGAGCTGGAGGCGGCGATCAAACCGTTCATCCAGCAGGAGTCCTGGCATGCCTGGGCGCACCAAGTGGTGCTAAACCACTTGGCCGAGCAAGGAATTGACACCACGCCCTACACCACCCGGCTGGGGAAATATTTGTCGTGGGCCCTGGGCGATCCGCCCAAGTGGTGGCCGCCGGCGATGAAGCGGTGGTGGCTGTATCGGCGGCTGGCCGACGTGGCCGCGCTCGAGCACTTCACCGCGGTGTTGGGTCAGTGGGTGCTCCAGAACCAGGGTCTGGATTACGCCGGCACCGACCCGGTCATGCTGGATTTGCTGCGCTGGCATGGCGCCGAAGAGATCGAGCACCGCTCACTGGTCTACGACGTCTATCAGCATGTGTGCGGCAGCTACCCGCTGCGGGCACTGTCCATGTTGACGACCGCGCCGCAGTTCATTTTCTGGTGGTTTCTCGGGGTGCGCTACTTGATGACGCACGACCCGACCATCGACGCCAAACCGCGCTGGCGCGACTGGTTGCGCGCCGCCCGCGAGTACAAGGTGCCCGGGCCGTGGAAGCTGCTGGTGACCGTCCCGGTCCGGTACCTGCGTCCCAGCCACCATCCCGGGCCTGAGGCGTCCACGCAGATTGCGGTGGACTACCTGAAGTACTCGCCGTCGGCCCGCGAAGCCCGTAAGCGAGCTATCACCCAACTGAAGCCGCACGGCGCCGACAAAGTCGAGGCATGAGGTTGCGAAGGACGGAGGTTCGATGAAGGTTTTCGTGGATTTCGACACCTGCGACGGGAACGCCGTCTGCATGAGCATTTGCCCTGAGGTTTTCGAACTCGGCGACGACGGTTATCTTCACGTGCTTCAAGAGGAGCCGGGCGAGGACCTGCGCGACAAGCTGAAGGGTGCGGAAGTGTCCTGCCCAACCCAGGCCATTACCATTCAGGACTAGCGCCGTGTCGTCAGATCAGCAGCTGAAACAAGTCGTGGTTGTTGGTTCCGGTGTAGCGGGCACCCGCGCCGCAGAGACTTTGCGAGCAGAGGGCTACGACGGTGCGCTGACGATTGTGAGCGCCGAGCGGCATGCCCCCTACCACCGGCCGCCGCTGTCGAAGAAACTGCTCACCGGAAAAGTGCAACGCGCAGGCATCGACTTGGCGCCGCATTTCGACATCGACGCCCGAGTGCTGCGCGGGGCATCTGCCGTCGGGCTTGACATGTCGTCG
>NZ_DASRBZ010000466.1:0-10392 GCF_035653355.1 Mycobacterium sp.
CGTTCGGCACGCAACCGTTGCACCCCACCGACCAGCGCGTTGACGGTCATCACGCCCGCGACCAAAAGCGCATCGATATTGCTGCCCACAACTGCCGATGCCGCGGCGCCAACCGCCAAGATCGGGGTCAGCGGATCACGAAGCTCCGCGCGCGTCGCGGACAGCAACCGGCCTGCACGCCGTGCCGGCCCGCGCAGCGGTGCCGCCACCGGGCTGTCGGACAAGTCATAGACAACGCGTCGCCATGGCGGCGGAGCGGGTTCGGCGGCCAAGGTTCTCGACCGACCGGCCAGCCGGGAGTAGACAATCTCGGGGTCCAGAGCATGCCAGGCGGTCAGTGGTTGCGGGGTGGGCTCGGGCAGCCGAAGGACGTTCCGTGCCGACCAAGCGCCCGATATCAGGGCCGTCGCCGCGGCCGCGTTCACCGGGCTCAGCCACCGCCGTACGGCAAGCGGATTGGTTTGCTGCGGGTCACCGGTGACCGCGATCAGCCCGGCGAGCGTGCTGCCGCCCTGAGCGAGGTGCACACCGGTTTCGCTCGCGCGCCGGGCGGCCGGTATCGCTGACAAAATCCGGACCACCGCGGCGAGGTCGGTGCCGGTGATGATGTCGGCAGTCCACGGGGTCGCCGCCTTCGGATCGTCGAGGGCAACCGCGACGTCGGCGATGGCCAGTGCCGCCAATGTGTCGGTGGAGGCGAAGTCCGGGTGCAGGGCGGTGATCAGCAGAACCGGTCCGCGATCGGCGCGCAGCTCGCGGACCAACTTCAGCAGCGGTGTGCCCGCGGGATGAGCGACCGCAACGCTGGCGGCCAGGTCCTCGGTCCCGGCCACATGGCGCAAAACCACCCGGGCCCCGGTGCGGTGTGCGTTTTGCAGCAGTGCGATCGCGAAGGGGTCGACCTCCCACCCAACTTCGACGCTGCCCACGCGCTGGCCGTCGACCACCAGGTTGGCGCGCTCCAGTCCCTCTGCCGGTGTCGCCGAGGGTCCTTGCGGCGGAAGCCATTGCAGCCGTGCGCCGGTGGCCGGCAACTCGTCGGGATCAGGTTCCGGTGGCTGCTCAGCGTGCAGCAGCGCGTCGGCGACTTCGTAGACCCGGTCGTCGTCCCAGCCGGGTGCACCGCCGCTCGCCCTCAGCACCGCGCGGGCGTCGCCGCGCAGCGCCGCGCCGTCGATGACAATGACCTGTATTCGGTCCAGCCGGCGCAGGGCACCGCGATCGAGGACTAGTTGTCCGGTGTCGGCCAGCCCACGCCCCAGCACCGCGGCGAAGGCTTCGCGGCCGTAGACAGCCGCTTTCGGTACCGCTGCCAAGATCGCGTCGGCGACCGCCTCGGACCCGCCGCCGGCGAGCAACGTGCCGGCCGCGGCCACCAGCGAACCGTTCGCCGCCTGATCCAGGTACTGCTCGACTGGACCGGGCATCGCGCCCTTAGCGGTGTCGATCGCGGCGTCGATTGCTCCGTCGACCACGATGTGTGAGGCTTCACCATCCGGCTGGGGGAAGCTGGATGCCTGCGGGCTTGTCCCGTTCGACGAGATGACGGGAACTACCGGAGCCTGCGGACGCTGCGGGGAAGCCATCTCAGGTTCGCGCTGCCCCCATGTCCGGCGGTGAGCCGCGGCCTCCGAGATCTGGAAGCCCCGTTGCGCCAGGTCCAGCAGTGGTGTGCCGAAAGAATGCGCAAGCCCGTGCACCACCGCTGTTGAAGCGCTGAGCGCAATCTCGGTGCTCGCCCGTCCAAGCCGCGACTCCATGACGGAGCGCACCCGCGGCTGGTTGTTGATGACCGCGACGGCGGCCCGGGCGGTTCGCGGGGCGGCCGGCAGCCGGCTGAGCCACCCGGCAACCGCGGCGCCGACCGCCACCACATCGAGGGCCGCCGCGGTCAACGGCACCAGCATCGCCGCCGGATCTCCGGGGTCGGCGAACGGCGCTATCCGAGGTGCCGGCTCATGGTCGATCGAGTAGGCAGCGGCTGATGCCACTGTTTGGCGGACCGTGTTCCTGATCCGGTCGCTGTCGGCGTGCTCCTCATGCTCGATCACCAGCCTGCCCAAGGCGCGCTCGATATGGGCTGAAGAAACGCCTGGAATCTTTCGCGCGGCCTGCTCGATCGATGCCGCGTGATCATGCCAGCGCGGAAAAGGCAGCAACGGATCCAGGTCGATATGCATGCGCCGTTCCGTGTGCCAACGCACCGGCGGTGGCACATCGGCATGGGGATTGCCTGCGGTCCCGAGTACGCGTCCGGCCGACCGCACGACCGGGGTGGTCAGCAGCTGCATTGCACCCGCAGCACCGGCCGTGCCCTGCACGCCGGCTCGCACCACCCGCGCCGCTCCGTCGGTCATGCCGCCGAGAACGCTGGCTACGCCCGGAACCCTCATCGCGTCATCCTTCGGCTTTCAGCTTCTGCCGTCCCCAACCTACGGCTACTAGCTAACACTGACCACAAAACAGCCTGGTACACAGCACCACTGTGCAGCCACCGCGTGCGTGCAGTCGCTCGGCGGCACACCGGTGTCGGCGTGGCTACGCCGCCATGACGAGTATCAGACAGGACCGTGAGTTGCCGGCGTTAGCCTGCGCGACCGCCCTCCACGCGCGCCTCCCCGCCGGGCCGCTTGATGAAAACGCTGACGTACCGGATCAGACCGTCGTCGTCTTGCTCGAACACGAGGCATTCGGGGTACTCGGTGGGAACGCCGTCGATCTCGAACGTCTCCGTCAGTTCAGCATATGAACGACGTTCGGACACAGCGGAAATCCGCTGTACGTGCAATTGGTAGCCCTGCAGATGGGAGAAAACACCGCGCAGAAAGGTGATATAGGTTTCTTTGCCTTCAACGACGTCGCAGAACGGGCCGTCGCGGACCAGGCCCTCCTCGGCGATGGTGGCGGCCAGTCCATCCCAATCCTGAGCGCCCAGGCACGCCAAGTAGCGTTCGACCACACCGCTGCCGCTCATGTCGCCCTGCCTTCATAGGAGGATGCCGGCAAGATGCTATCCGCACAGAAGTGATGTCGTATGCGATACCGCTTAGCTTTTCACCCCGACAGTGATCAGGTCGGACAGGATCTTCGTCCAGATCGGCCGCCGGACACGGTGTTGCTCGGTCACGGTGAAGCCGGCGTTTTCGAACAGTGCGCGCATCTCGGCCGGCGACGGATGGTGCGCAGGTTTCCACCGGATGGCCGACGGCGCCTGCAGACGAGGTTGACGCGCGCTGAGCGCCGCGACCGCGACGAGCCCAGCTGGGGCGAGCACACGGTGAAACTCCCGTAACGCCGCGGGCTGGTCGAAGAAGTGGAAGGCCGACGTCGTCACGACGGCATCGAGAGCGCCGTCGTCGAACGGCAGGTGCTCGGCTGGGCCCTTCAACCACTGCACCCGGTCAGTTCGCGCCCGGGCCTGGGCGAGCATCCCATCGGACATGTCGACCCCGTACAACTCCTCGGGTTCCAGCTCGCGCTGGATCCTGTCGGTCAAAATGCCAGTGCCGCAAGCGATATCAGCTATGCGGGTAGACCCGTGGAGCCGCAACTGCTCGATCACCTCATCGTGCGGCGGGCGATACACCCACTCTTGGAGAATCGGAAGGTTGTAGGCGGGAGCCGCAAAACTCCAGAACCGGGTGACCGTCTCGTTGAAGCCGCGGCGTCGAGGTGTTTCCACAGATCGCCAGCCTAACCATCTGCCGAACGGTCGGCCTGGCACGTGGGCAGGCACCCTGCGCCGGGGAACGCGCTGACCACGTGGGCGGCCCTTAACGACACGTTAAGGTAATCCGCGAATCGTCGTCCACCCGAACGGAGATATTTCGTGACCGAGCGCGACGATCGCCAGGAGATCGCCGATGTTCTGCTGCGCTACGCCACTGGGATAGACCGCCGCGACTGGGAACTGTTTCGCACGGTGTTCACCGACGACTGCCAACTCGACTACGGCGAAATCGGCGCGTGGCGCGGCGTCGACGCGGTCACCGAATTCATGCGGCAGGCCCACGCGGCGGCCGGCCACACCCTGCACCGGTTGACCAACCAGGTGATCACCGTCGACGGAGACCGGGCCCAAGCACGGACCTACGTCGACGCGCTGATCATGGTCGGGGACAACACGTCCGGCGTCAACGGAATCGGTTACTACGACGACGAGTTAGTCCGCACCGACGCCCGATGGCGCATCGCCTGTCGCCGCTTCACGACGGTGCGGGTGGCCACGGTGGGTGGCGCGTCGTGACGTTTCCTGCCAAGTACGGTCCGTGGGCGCTGGTCGCCGGTGCATCCGAGGGCGTCGGCGCAGCGTTCGCTGAGGGACTCGCCGAGCGCGGTCTCAATGTGGTGCTGGTGGCCCGACGCCAAGCAGTGCTCGAGCACGTTGCGGCCAGAATCATCGAACGGACCGGCGTCGAAACACGCACGCTGACAATCGATCTGGCTCAGCGGGACGCCGCATCGTCCATCGCCCACGCCACCAAAGACCTAGACATCGGCTTCCTGGTCTACTGTGCAGGAGCCGATCCCAATTTCCAGCCGTTCCTGGCCAACCCGATCGAAACTGCGGAAGCGATGGTGCAGCGCAACTGCATGGTGCCGATGCAACTGTGTCATCACTTCGGCTCGGCGATGGTGCAGCGCGGCCGCGGCGGGATCGTCATCTTCGGGTCGGGCGCCGGACTCGTCGGCGGCCCCAACATGGTCGTATACGGGCCCACCAAGGCGTTCGACATGGTTTTCGCCGAAGCGCTGTGGAGCGAATGGCACGACAAGGGCGTCGACGTGTTGGGCCTGATCCTCGGCAAGACCGACACACCGGCCCTGCGCCGACTCGAACACAGCCGAGGACAGCTCAACTCCGAAGACCAGCCGCCGCCGGATGCGGCCACCGTCGACGAGGTCGTCAGCGAGGCGTTCGACAACCTGACCAATGGACCGACCTGGATCGTCGGCGAAAACATGCGCGCCGCAGCGCAAATGCTGGGATCGATGACCCGCAATCAGGCTGTCCAGCTGTTTGCCGAGGCCAGCGCCGCCGCCATGGGAGGCAACCCGTGATGTACGCCGAGCAGACGCAAAAGCCCCCAAAATACGGGCGTGTCAGGGACTTTAGCGTCTGCTCCCGCGAGGGAGGTGCCCGCCATGGATGACCCCACCGCTCTGCTGGAGATCGAGTCGATCAAACAGCTCAAAGCCCGGTACTGCCGATACCTGGACACCAAAGACTGGCAGGCATGGCGCACCATCTTCACCGACGACTTCGTCAGCGACACCGCCCAGGCAGGCGGCAAGGTCATCGCCGGCGCCGACGAGTTCGTCGCATTCATCCGTACAACGTTGGGCAAGCCCTCCCAGCCCACCGTGCACCAGGTACATGCGCCGGAGATCAAGCTGACCTCGCCGACGACGGCCCACGGCGTGTGGGCGCTACACGACGTGGTTCGGCTGGCGCCCGGACTGAACCTCAACGGTTACGGTCACTACCACGAGACTTACGTCAAGATCGATGGACAGTGGCGCATCAAGACCTCGAAGCTGACCCGGCTTCGAACCGACATCTTCAATCCGATTTTTTCCCTGCGTATCTCCGACCGTCTTCAAACTGCCGGAGCAAGGCTTGCACGTCGCGCGGTGCGCTGATTGCGAATGATGTCGAACTCCCCTCATCGCTAGCCTGGCCCGTCTACACCAGGTGGCCGCTTCTATCCCGCAGTAGTGAGACGCGGATTCACCGGATATGAGAATCGTATTCTCCGCCCGCCGTCCCCCGCTATCGCGGTAGCCGGTGGATGCTATCTGCGTGGCGACCAACACCGATCGCTATCGCGCCGCGCGTGACGAGGTGCTCGCGGGGCGGTTCGTGTGGCCGCACATCACCGGCGTCTTCAACTGGGCCACTGACTGGTTCGACGTCATCGCACGAGGCAACGACCGCATTGCGCTCTGGGTAGTCGACGACGACGGCAGTGAAGAGAAGGTGAGCTTCGCGGAGATGGCCGAGCGGTCCGACCGGGTTGCAGCGTGGCTGCAACAACTCGGCGTCGGCACCGGTGATCGGGTCATCTTGATGCTGGGCAATCAGGTCGAATTGTGGGAATCGATGCTGGCCGTCGCCAAGCTTGGCGCCGTGATCATGCCGACCACCGCGGCGCTTGGTCCGGCCGACATTACCGACCGCATCCGACGCGGCGGCGCAAGGTTCGTCGTCGCCAACACGGCCGATGCCGCCAAGTTCGACGGGATCGACGGCGACTACCGCCGCATCGCGGTCGGCGCACGGGTCGACGGGTGGCACAGCTACGCCGACGCGGCAGGCGCCGCCCCTACCGGTCCGTTCGCGCCCCAAACCACGGTCGACGATCCGATGCTGATTTATTTCACCTCGGGCACCACCAGTACGCCGAAACTGGTGCAGCATTCCCAGACCAGTTATCCGGTAGGGCATTTATCAACCATGGCCTGGATTGGCGAGCGGCCCGGCGACGTGCACCTGGCGATCAGCTCACCGGGTTGGGCCAAGCATGCGTGGAGCTGCTTTTTCGCGCCGTGGATCGCCGAGTCGACGATCTTCGTCTACAACTACCGCCGCTTCGACGCGGCAGCATTGCTGGACCAGATCCGCCGCGCCGGAGTGACGACGTTCTGCGCGCCACCGACGGTGTGGCGCATGCTCATTCAGTCCGATCTCGGTGACAGGCCGGAGCGGCTGCGCGAAATCGTGGCCGCGGGCGAGCCGCTGAACGCCAATGTCATCGCACAGGTCGAGCGAGCGTGGGGATTGACCATCCGCGACGGCTACGGCCAGACCGAGACGACGCTGCTGATCGGCAATGTGCCCGGCCAGCCGGTCAAAGCGGGGTCGATGGGCCGGCCGCTGCCCGGCGTGCCCGTCGTGCTGGTCGACCCGGTCGGCGGCGAACCCGCCGACGAGGGCGAGATCTGTCTCGACTTGACCGCGCATCCGGTCAACGTGATGACCGGCTACCTCGGCCACGGGCACGACCAGGCGATGGTCGGCCGGTACTACCGCACCGGCGACGTCGCGCGCCGCGATGCAGACGGTGACATCACCTACATCGGCCGCACCGATGACGTGTTCAAGTCATCCGACTACAAGGTGTCGCCGTTCGAGCTGGAAAGCGTGCTGATCGAGCATCCGGCGGTCGTCGAGGCCGCCGTCGTGCCGCAGCCCGACGACACCCGCTTGTCGGTCCCCAAGGCGTACGTATCGCTTGCCGCCGACTGGCAACCGAACGCTGACACCGCGCGGTCGATCATGCAGCACGTGCGCGACCGCGTCCCGGCGTACCTGAAAGTGCGGCGGGTCGAGTTCTTCGAACTGCCCAAGACGATCTCAGGCAAAATCCGCCGAGTCGAGCTACGGTGCCGCGAAGAGACCGCACACCGTGCCGGGACACCGATCACGACGGAGTACCGATACGAGGATCTGGTGGGCTGAGCTATGAAGTCCTACGACGCCGGGCCAACCGACCCCCCGATCCTCGAAGAGACGATCGGTGGGAACTTCGAGCGCATCGTCGCTGTCAACCCCGATGCTGAGGCGCTGGTGGATGTCGCCAGTAACCGCCGATGGACCTATGCGGAGCTCAGCAACGAAATCGATTCAGTCGCAAAGGGCCTGATGTCTTTCGGCGTGGGTAAGGGCGACCGTGTGGGCATTTGGGCGCCGAACTGCGCCGAGTGGACCATCGTGCAGTACGCCACCGCAAAGATCGGCGCGATCCTCGTCAACGTCAATCCCGCTTACCGCACCCATGAAATCGCCTATGTGCTCAAGCAGTCAGGCGCCTGCACGCTCATCGCCATGACGAAGTTCAAAGCGTCCGACTACCGAAGCATGATCGCCGCGGTCCGTCCGGACTGCCACGAACTGAAAGACGTTGTGTTCCTTGATACTGCCGACTGGAACAGCTTAAGACACCGCGGCGAATCCGTACCCGCGCGCGAGTTCGAAACCCGATCGTCGGCCCTGGCCAACACTGACCCGATCAACATCCAGTACACCTCGGGAACGACCGGATTCCCTAAGGGTGCGACGTTGTCGCATCGCAACATCCTCAACAATGGCTTCTTCGTCACCGAATTGCTGAACCTTGGCCCGGACGACCGGCTCTGCATCCCGGTTCCCTTCTACCACTGCTTCGGCATGGTGATGGGCAACCTCGGCTGCACCACGCATGGAGCCACCATGGTCATCCCGGCACCCGCGTTCGACGCGAGAGCGACCCTGGCCGCGATCGAAGCGGAACGCTGCACCGGTGTCTACGGCGTCCCAACCATGTTCATCTCGATGCTCAACCATCCCGACTTAGCCGGCGCTGACCTGTCGTCGCTGCGTACCGGCATCATGGCCGGATCGGTGTGCCCGGTCGAAGTCATGAAGCGCTGCCTCAGCGAAATGAACATGACGCCCGCCATCGCCTACGGCATGACCGAGACGTCGCCGGTGTCGTGCCAGACACTCGTCGACGACAACCTGGAGCGGCGAACCGCAACGGTCGGACGCGCCCACCCCCATGTGGAAGTCAAGATCATCAATCCGGACGGCGGCGACATCGTCGAGCGCGGCGAGCCGGGTGAGTTCTGCGCCCGCGGCTACTCGGTGATGCTGGGGTACTGGTGCGAGGAGCGACTGACGCGCGAGGCAATCGATGCTGACGGGTGGATGCACAGTGGGGATCTCGGGGTCATGCGCGACGACGGATACTGCGCCATCGTCGGACGCCTAAAGGACATGGTGATTCGCGGCGGCGAGAACATCTATCCGCGCGAGGTCGAGGAATTCCTCTACACCCATCCCGACATCGACGAAGTGCAGGTCATCGGCGTGCCCGACGAGAAGTACGGCGAAGAACTCTGTGCATGGATCCGGATGAAGCCGGGCCGGCCGCCCCTAGATGCCGACGCGGTGCGTGCCTTCGCCGAAGGCAAGCTGGCACATTACAAGATTCCGCGCTACGTCCACCTAGTCGACGATTTTCCGATGACGGTCACCGGCAAAGTGCGCAAAGTCGAGATGCGCGAGCAGAGTGTCCGGTTATTCGGGCTGCATGCGCCGCCTACAGCGCTGAAAAACGAACCGGAGCTGTGATAACCGCGTTTCAGCATTCTTGCCTTGCAGCTGGCGAATCTGTGCCGATTCGCGTCGCGAACAGATACCGTCTTTTCATGGCAACAGCTGAATGCTCGCCGGCGAAGAGGAGATAAGCATGCTGCATAGTCTGATACTTGCTGCTCAGGACAACCCGCAAGCCGCCGGGTTCATTTTGCGTGGCATCAAGGCGATATTCGTGGCCATTGGCAGCATCATCGCCGCGATCGTATGCGCGGTGATCGCCGGAATGAAAGGGCGAAATCCGCTTGGGTGGGGCATCCTCGGGTTGTTTTTCAGCATCCTCACCCTGATCGTTGTGATCGTCATTCCGAGCAAGAGGCACTAAGAATTCCGAATTGACCACCATGCTTTCCGGCTGAAGACGTCGGTCCGGGTTGTGGAGAATATCGCTATGCCGCACAGCGGGACCGCAGTCGAAGCCGTCGACGGTGTGACGTTAGTCCGACTCGACCACCCGCCGGTTAACGCTTTAGACCTCGAGCTGCTCGACGACGTCGTCGCGACAATGCGCCGTATCGAGGGGCCGGTCGTCATCACCGGCGCTGGCAAGTGCTTCTCGGCCGGTGTCGACTTGCCGGCGATCATCCACGGCGGACCGGACTACACCGACCGCTTCATCACCGCGCTCTCCGCTGCCTTCCTTGCCGTATTCGACCACGCGGCACCGGTAGTCGCGGCGGTCAACGGGCATGCCATTGCGGGTGGGTGTGTTCTCGCAATGTGCGCCGATGTCCGACTCATGTCCGCCGGGACGATCGGCCTCACCGAACTGGCAGTCGGCGTCCCATTCCCGGTGGCGGCCCTCGAGGTATGCCGCTATGCGATGGGCACTTCGGTCACCCGGGCAGCGCTGCAAGGCGACACCATTGACGTCGACGCGGCGTCGGCCCACGGTTGGGTAGATGTGGTTGTCGGTCCGGAGGAACTGGTTCCGCAAGCGGTTGCGATCGCACGCCGGCTCGGCGAGCATTCCCCAACGGCCTACGGCGCAACCAAGGAGCAACTGCACCGACCGGCTCACGCCGCGATCGCTTCCGGCGCGGATGTGGATGCGAAGACGCGGGCCAGCTGGCTGGCAGAGGACACCCGCAGCCGAATCACCGCATTTGTCAACGCGCTTGGGCGCGACCGTCGCTAGGTACCCACGGTGAGCTGGCGGACCGCGTATGCCGAACGGATATTGACAGAGGAGGTGCCGGCTGCGCCGGAGCAGGTCCGTGCCTTCTATGTCGACTTGGACAACATGAAGCTCG
>NZ_DASRBZ010000467.1:0-6095 GCF_035653355.1 Mycobacterium sp.
GTCTCCAGCGACTACTACCCTGCGCTGCAACGTGATAACTGCAAGCTCGTCGACTGGCCGATCGCGACGCTGAGCCCCGTGGGCATCCGCACCAGTGACGGCGTCGAACATCACCTGGACTGCATCGTGTTCGCCACCGGCTACGACGTGCACCTGACCGGCCCGCCGTTCCCGGTCACCGGGCTGAGTGGTCGCTCGCTGAACGCGGAATGGGCCGACGGCGCACAGGCCTACAAGAGCATCAACGTGCACGGCTACCCGAACCTGTTCGTCATGACCGGACCCAACTCTGGGCCCGGCCACAATTCGCTGCTCGTGTATATCGAAGGCCAGCTCGACTACGCGGTGCGCGCCATCACCACGATCCTCGACAACGACCTGCGCTATCTCGACGTGCGCGCAGATGTGCAGCGCCGCCACAACCAGCGGATCCAGCAGCGGCTCGCCAAGACGACGTGGATGTCGGGCTGCAGCAGTTGGTATCTGACCAAGGACGGGTTCAACGCATCGATGTACCCGGGGTTCGCCAGCCAGTATCTTCGACAGATGCGGGATTTCCGGTTCGCCGACTACGACGCTGTCGCACAGCCCTCCGACGTCCGCGTCAGCTCGTCGGCCTGATCAGCGATGGCTCCCGACCGACCGCCGCGGGCAGAGACCGGCACGATCGCCGGGGTGCTGGCTAACCTGCGGCGCACGCCGCGACGGGTACGTCGGCAGTCGAGGGAATTCATCGAAAATGCGGTGTCGCAGCTGTTCGACGCGGCGGCTCACCATCCACACGGCGCCGCCGGCACCGGCGAATACCGAATCGACGAGCTGGCCCGGCTGGCCGGCACCACCACCCGCAACATCCGGGTGTACCGCGACCGCGGCCTGCTGCACCCACCGCTGCGGGTCGGGCGGATCGCGTTGTTCAACGACACCCATTTGACCCGGTTGCGGTTGATCACTTCGATGCTCGACCGGGGATACAACATCGCGCACGTCCGAGAGATGCTCAACGCGTGGGAGGAAGGCAAAGACCTTGCCGACGTCCTTGGCCTGGAGTCTGCCATCGTGGGAACGTGGGCCACCGAGAAACCGGAGACCATGCCGCTCACCGATGCTCAGCGACTCGTCCACGACACAAAAGCATTTGACCGGCTGGTGAAACTGGGCGTGATTCGGGTCGACGGCTCGCAGGCCACGGTCGTCCGGCCCAAATTGATCAAAGCGTTCAACGAGATCCGCGGCTACGGCGTGAGCATCGACACGCTGGTCGACCTGCATGAGCAGATCGTTCCGCTGGTCGACGAGATCAGCGAGATGTTGGTGCGCGCCGGGGCCGAGCATGTTGCCAACCGCATCAAACCCGGGGAGCCGCTACCGCCCGACACCGAAATCGCGGAATTGATCACGATGCTGGTGCAGTTTCGTACCCAGGCCGTCGCGTCGGTCGCCGCCACCCTCGCGTCGTCGATCGAGTCCACGATCGAGTCGCTGGTCAGCCGGATTCTCGCGGACTACATGGCGAGTTCGCCTGACGCCGAGGCGAATTAAGACTAGCGGCGCGCAACGAGGTACGGGGCGAGCGTGTTCAGCTTCTCGCAGGTCTCCTCGAATTCCCGGTCGGGATCCGACGCGCCGATGATGCCAGCGCCGGCCCGCAGCCAGGTCTGCCCGTCATGCTCGAAGACAGCACGCAGCGTCAGCGCCGCATCCAACCCACCGTCAGCCGAAAACATCACAACTGCACCGGAATACAATCCGCGCGGGCTGTCGTCGAGCCGCAGGATAGCGTCCACACCGGCAGCTTTCGGGATGCCTGACGCGGTGACCGCCGGAAACAGCGCTTCCAGGGCATCCATCCGGTCTTTGGACGCGTCGAGGCGGGCGCTGACAGTCGAGCCCAGGTGCTGCACACTGCCCCGTTCGCGAACCGTCATGAAATCGGTGACCGCCGCGCTGCCCGGCTCGGCGATCTCGGTGATCTCTCGCAGTGAGCCACGTACCGAAATAGCGTGCTCCACAATCTCTTTGGCGTTTGACTCTAGGTCGTCGCGGGCCTGCTGGTCGCGCAGCGACCCGCGGCCGAGCGCCCGAGTCCCCGCCAGCGGCTCGGTGACCACCATGCCGTCACGCCGCACCGCCGCAACCAGCTCCGGGCTGTAGCCAAGAGCACGAAATCCGCCAAGCCGCAACAGGAATGATCGCGCCGGGGTGTTGTTTCTGCGGCCCAATCGGTAGGTCGACGGAAAGTCAAGGTCGAACGGGACGTCAACCCGACGTGACAGGATCACCTTGTGATAGCGGCCGGTGGCGATTTCACCGATGGCGGCCGCTACCCGACGGCGGTAGCCGGCGATGTCGGCGGCCACCTCGATCGGGGACGCCGCGGGTAGGCCGGGCACGCCGTCGCTCAGCAGTCGATCCACCGCCTCGCGGTGGCGGTCGTCAGCACCGTACAAATCGACCATGTCTCCGGTGATCACGATGCGGGTGCGCGGCCAAAATACCCGGGCCAGAGGGGTATTCACCGCCAACCGCTCCTGCAACCCGAAACGGTAAGCGCCGAACTCGAAAGCGATCCAGCCGAAAGCGTGTTCGGTTTCCAGCAGCAGCCGGTCGATCGCCTCACCGAGCGCCCGTCCCGGCTGCCCAGACCACGGCTGCCGCTGAACCACACCGTCGCGCACGACACGCAGCTCGTCGCAGTCCAGCTCGACTATGGCCAGCACACCGCACGCCAACACCCATTGCCCATCGTGTTCGTAGAGCAGGTAGTCTTCGCCGTCTCGCTCGGGCAGCACCGCAGCCAGCTCGGCTGCCAGATCGGCCGGGTCAATGTCGCCGGGTAACCGAATCGACTGTGACGCGGCGTGCGCGGAATGTGTCTCTACCCCGACCTCGGTCACGGTTAGTAAATTTAGCCTAACCTATCCACCGATGGGCGGTCTCCCCTGAAATGTGGGTCGCTCGAGCCGGCGGAGCCACGCCATCGAGCGTTTCCGAAACGTTCACGTGCCAGCCGCAAAAGCGGCGCCGTCCAGCCTGCGGGCTGTCCGTAAGATCATCGTCGGTTTGCGGATCGCGCGAAAGGACAAGAGAGGGCCACAGCATGTTCATCATCCGGCTCCTTGACGGGGAAGAGATCCACGCAAACGAGGGTGACCAGCTCACCATCAATCAGGAAACAGGTGTCCTGACCGTCTCCCGCGCGGACGGATTCGACGAGGTCACGACGCACTACTCGCCCTCGGTGTGGGGATCGGTGACCCACCGCGTCAAGGGCGCCGCCGGCGTCAAGCCCGCGCTGGTTTCCGCGTCGCGCTAACGGTGGGTTCGACCCCTACCCCCGCGCCGTGCCCGTTCGCCATCGAACCTTGAGGTTGCCTGCCAAATCAGCGGCAGGCCAGGAGAGTGGCTCGCCGTCCGGCTTCGATATCGCTATGTTTGCGGGGTTGTCCACCGCGGCGTGGAAACACGGGTGGTCACGGGAGTCAGCACCGCGGCGCTAAGTAAGGGAGAGCCCCATGCTCCTGGAGTTCTGGCAGAACTTCACTCACAACCTCTTCAAGCCGTTACTGCTGTTCTTCTATCTGGGTTTCCTGATTCCACTGCTGAAGGTGGAATTCGAATTCCCCTACGTGATCTACCAGGGCTTGACGATGTACCTGCTGCTGGCCATCGGCTGGCACGGCGGTGAAGAACTCGCCACCATCCACGCTTCGAGCATCGGCAACATCGTCGGGTTCATCGTCTTGGGCTTCGTCTTGAATTTCGTGATCGGCCTGCTGGCCTACGCGCTGCTGACCCGCATGACGTCGATGCGGCGGATCGATAAAGCCACCGTTGCCGGCTATTACGGGTCAGACTCGGCGGGCACGTTCGCCACTTGCGTCGGTGTCCTGGCCACGGTGGGGATGGCCTTCAACGGTTTCATGCCGGTGATGCTGGCAGTGATGGAGATGCCGGGTTGCCTGGTGGCTTTGTACTTGGCGGCGCGGTTGCGGCACCGCGGGATGGACGCCGCGGGCACCATGCCGGACGAGCCCGGCTACCTACTGGCGAGGGTGGGGCCGGGTGCGGCCACTCAGCCGGCTGCCGGACAGCGCCTGGAAACCGAAGCTGACCCGCGTCTGGAGCAGGAACTCTCGCTGGAACTGCGCGAACATCCCGACGACGGCAACAAGCAAAGCCTCGCCACCGTCCAGCTGCTGAGGGAGGTGCTGCTTAATCCGGGCCTGTATCTGCTGTTCGGCGGCATCATCATCGGGTTGGTCAGCCGGTTGCAGGGAGCCAAGGTGGTGCA
This sequence comes from Mycobacterium sp., assembly GCF_035653355.1. Lineage (GTDB taxonomy): Bacteria > Actinomycetota > Actinomycetes > Mycobacteriales > Mycobacteriaceae > Mycobacterium. Next base: position 4,295 of record NZ_DASRBZ010000467.1, read on the forward strand.
CGACGACGACAACGTCTTCGTAGCCGCCTTCCAGGGTGTGCTGTGTCTGTTCCTGCTGGAAATGGGGATGACGGCGTCGCGGCGATTGAAGGACCTCAAGACCGCTGGCCCGGGTTTCATCGCTTTCGGCCTGCTGGCTCCCAACCTGTTCGCGACGATCGGGATCATCACCGCCCACTCCTACGCTCACCTCACCCATTTCCACTTCAAGCCAGGCACCTACATCTTGTTCGCGGTGCTGTGCGGCGCTGCTTCGTACATCGCGGTGCCCGCAGTGCAGCGGCTGGCGATCCCAGAGGCGAGCCCGACACTTCCGCTGGCGGCCTCGCTGGGCTTGACGTTTTCCTACAACGTCACGATCGGCATCCCGCTGTATATCGAGATCTCGCGCGCCATCACCCAACACTTCCCGGTCACCTGACGTTTCCCGTTCGCCAGAAGCCCACCGGAGGGGTTAGTTCATACGGGCCAATACCGTTCGCGAGTGCTTGCTGTCGGTTTCAGGTGGCTCGAGCGGTCCACGTGAAGCTACGCATCTCAGGAATTTCTGGCTCAAGCGCGGAGGCTACCTTGCGACCAATTTCGCCGGCCTCGGCGAGGGTGGTCTCAGGTTCGAGGAAGCCTTCAACCTCGATGCGCAGCGTCCGTCCGGTCCAGCGGGCTCGGGCATGCGCGTGCGTGACACCGGGCACCTTGGCGGCAGCGGCTTCGGCGGTCGTGATTATTTCAGGGTCGACACCGTCGAGTAGGCGGCGGGCGATATCGACGGTCACTTGCCAGCCGACATGGCAGATGAACCCCGTGACGATGACCCCAGCGACCGCGTCGGCCCAGCCCCAACCGAATGCCACGCCGAGCAAACCCAGCAGCGCCCCAGCGGAAGACAACGCGTCCAGCCATGAATGCTTGGCGTCGGCCACCAAGGTTGCGGAGCGAATACGTCTGCCCACCAGCAGCTTGTAGCGCGCCACGATCTGGTTACCCGCGATACCGACGGCGGCCGCTGCGATGCCCCAGCCCAGGTGAGTTGTGCTGCCGTGATGGAGCAGCTTGGTGACGCTTTCAAAGCCGGCGACAAGTGCGCTGCCCCAAATCACCAGTGCCACACCAATGCCGGCTAGGTCTTCGGCGCGTTCGTAGCCGTGGGGGTAGCGCTCGGTCGGAAGTTTGCGCGAAGCCCGAAATCCCACAAACACCAGTGCGCTAGTCGAGACATCAGACAAGTTGTGCAGCGCATCGCCGAGTAGCGCGACTGAACCAGACAACACCGCAATGGCCATTTCGATTAACCCGGTGACCGCCAGGCCGATAGCACTGACTGTTACCGCCCGGTTGGCCTGATGACGCTCGCCCGAATCATCCACAGTCGAATTGAGTGGAAAACTTGCCGCCGGATCACGGACTCCCCTGATTACATGCATACGCCAAGCATGCCGGACAAAATAAAGCGGAAACTTTGGGCATTCAGGTTTATGTTGAGATTAGTTTACGAAGTCGGTGCCACAGTCGGATCAGCGGTTTAACCGAACGTCCGCCACCCCGCCGTCGTTGCAAGTGTTGGTCTTTTCGTTATTACCCGCTCTCGGATAGCAAACGTGTCGAACAAATCGTGGGTTCGCTTCGGTGTTCAAATCGTGGTACGGCTTCGTATTCAAAGGCCCCACAAGCAGGAACATAAGAGGTAGCGTCATTGGTTGCTGGCTGGGCTGTCGACGGTGTTGCCACCCCAAGCCCACTGGCAGCGCCCCAACGGCGATGTGACGGGGAGACAACTGGGGGTGGGAAGTGAGCGCCTACCGGA
>NZ_DASRBZ010000468.1:0-10036 GCF_035653355.1 Mycobacterium sp.
ATCGACACCGTACCCACCAGCCGCTACGTACTGAAATCACCGTTCGGGTAAGGAGTTCAGCCGTGATATTGCAGATCGACGACCAGAACAGGGTGCGTACTCTCACCCTGAACCGGCCAGAAGCACTCAACGCGTTCAACGAGGCGCTCTACGACGCGACCGCCGAGGCGCTGTTGGCGGCGGCCGCGGATCCCGACGTCGCCGTCGTGCTGATCACCGGCGCTGGACGCGCCTTCAGCTCGGGCACCGACCTTGGCGAGATGCAAGCTCGTGTCACCGATCCGGATTTCACCCCCGGCAAACACGGCTTCCCCGGGCTGATCGATGCGCTCAGCGCGTTTCCCAAACCGCTGGTCTGCGCGGTCAACGGAGTCGGGGTAGGAATCGGCACCACGATCCTCGGCTACGCCGACCTGGCGTTCATGTCCTCGACCGCGCGGCTGAAGTGCCCGTTTACCAGCTTGGGCGTGGCGCCGGAGGCCGCGTCGTCGTATTTGCTGCCGCAGCTGGTGGGCCGCCAAAACGCCGCGTGGCTGTTGATGTCCTCGGAATGGGTCGACGCGGAGGAGGCGCTCCGAATGGGCCTGGTCTGGAAGCTCTGCGACCCCTCCGAGCTGATCGCTGAAGCTCGCCGGCATGCCGAGGTCCTGGCCTCGCGTCCGATCGCAAGCCTGATGGCAGTCAAGCACACGATCGTCGAACCGACCCGCCCCGAGATCGCAGCGGCCAGCGCACGGGAGAACGCTTACTTCGCCAAGCTGATGGGAGAGCAAGCCAACGCTGACGCGCTGGCAGAATTTACCGGCCGGCGCGGCGACTGAAGCGCCTCAGCGCGCCGCGCTGGTATCGAGTTGCCTCGCCGAAGCGATGATTGCCCGCAGCGTGCGGCGGCAACGCCCGCAGTCGGCGCCGGCCCCGCACGCGGCAGCAACTTCCTTGGATGTCGATGCGCCCCGCGCGACGACGTCGCACACGGTTTGGCTGGTCGCCCCCACGCACAGGCATACGTACATCAGCACACCTCGCGACCGGCCGGGGCGAGCGCAATGACGTGGCCGCTCATACCCAACATCTGAAGTGTCGGCGCCGCCGGAATGCTGACGTCCATATTAGTGGAGTCTAACCTAAGTCGGTTAGCACAGTCTAACCTAAGTCACCGACTGGTTTGTCCAGCTCCTCCGCGGGTCGACGTACAGCTCGCGTCGTCGCCGGATAGATTGAACCCGCACGCCGTGGTGGTGCTACAGCCCAGCACCACCCGAGCAATGCCGTGCGCACTGTGAAACGTGAACGACCTTGGGAAAAGGGAGCGATCATGCAAGGTGATCCCGACGTGTTGCGCCTGCTCAACGAGCAGCTGACCAGTGAACTCACCGCGATCAATCAGTACTTCCTGCACTCCAAGATGCAGGAAAACTGGGGTTTTACCGAGCTGGCCTCACGCACCCGCGCGGAGTCCTTCGACGAAATGCGGCACGCCGAACTGGTCACCGACCGCATCCTGTTGCTCGACGGTTTGCCCAACTATCAGCGCATCGGCTCGCTGCGGGTCGGCCAGACGTTGCGCGAACAGTTCGAAAGCGATCTGGCGCTCGAATACGACGTGATCAACCGGTTGAAACCAGCGATCATCCTGTGCCGGGAGAAGCAAGACACCACCACCGCAAACGTCTTCGAGAAAATCGTGGCCGACGAGGAAGACCACATCGAATACCTGGAGACGCAGCTGGAGTTGATGGACAAGCTGGGCGAGCAACTCTATGCCGCGCAATGCGTCGCCCGGCCGCCGACGACCTGACAACGGCGGTCTTCATTCGGCAGCGGCCCGGGTAGACGCCGGCTGGCACACGGCAACTGAGAGGCTGCAATGACAGCACCCACGGCGGCGCCGGCCGCCGGGACGGATGCGGTGTCACCCAGCACCCAGGTCAGCCCGCAGCGGCGCAACTTCGTGTTCGTGTCGATCCTGCTGGGGATGCTGCTGGCCGCGCTCGACCAGACCATCGTCGCGACCGCGCTGCCGACCATCGTCGCCGATCTGGGCGGGGCTGGCCACCAGTCCTGGGTGGTAACCAGCTATCTGCTGGCCTCGACCATCATCACCGCGCTTGTCGGCAAGTTCGGCGACCTCTTCGGCCGCAAGGCGGTGTTCCAGGCGGCTGTCGTGTTCTTCGTCGCCGGCTCGGTGCTGTGCGGGTTATCGCAGTCGATGATCATGCTCGTGTTGGCCCGGGCGCTGCAGGGTATCGGCGGTGGCGGCCTCACGGTGACCGCCACCGCATTGATCGGTGAGGTCATCCCGCTGCGCGAGCGCGGCCGTTATCAGGGCGCATTGGGCGCGGTGTTCGGTGTGACTACTGTGATCGGCCCGTTGCTGGGCGGCTACTTCACCGACCATCTGACCTGGCGGTGGGCGTTCTGGATCAATGTGCCGATTTCGGTGGTGGTCTTCTTCGTCGCCGCCGCAGCCATCCCGGCATTAGCGGGACGCAGCAGGCCGGTCATCGACTACGCCGGGATTGTGTTCGTCGGGCTGGGGGCCGCCGGGCTGACCTTGGCGACGAGTTGGGGCGGCACTACCTACCCCTGGGGATCGCCGACGATCATCGGTCTGTTCGTCGGCTCCACAGTGTTACTGGGCGTCTTCGTGTGGGTGGAAAGCCGTACGCCACAACCCATTTTGCCGACGAGGCTTTTCGCAAGTCCGGTGTTCACGGTGTGCTGTGTGTTGTCGTTCGTGGTCGGGTTTGCGATGTTGGGCGCGTTGACCTTCCTTCCGACGTATATGCAGTTCGTCGACGGCGTGTCGGCGACCACATCGGGGCTTCGCACGCTGCCGATGGTGGTGGGCATGCTGACCACTTCGATGGGCAGCGGGGTGCTGGTCGGCCGGACCGGCCGCTACAAGGTCTTCCCGGTCGTGGGGACCGTGGTGATGGGGGTTGCGTTTTTGCTGATGTCGCGGATGGATCCGTCGACCTCGGCACTGCTGCAATCGCTTTACCTCGTCATCCTCGGTGCCGGTATCGGTCTGTGCATGCAGGTGCTGGTCCTCATCGTGCAGAACACGTCGCGGTTCGAAGACCTCGGTGTGGCCACGTCGGGTGTCACCTTTTTCCGCACCATCGGCAGTTCGTTCGGCGCAGCGATATTCGGTTCGCTGTTCACCAACTTCCTGCACAACAGACTCGGCCCGGCCATCGCGGCCAGCCATGCGCCGCCCGCCGCGGCAAGCTCACCGGAGGTTCTGCACCGGCTGCCCAAGGACATGGCCGCCCCGATCGTGGACGCATATGCCGCGTCGCTCACCCTGGTGTTCCTGTGGGCGGTGCCCGTCGCGGTGGTCGGTTTCGTCCTGTCGCTTTTCCTCAAAGAGGTCCCGCTGAGGGACATCGCTTACCGCGCCGCCGACCTCGGCGACGGGTTCGCCATGCCGACCACCCAGTCGCCGGATGAGATGCTCGAAACAGCTATCGGGCGCCTGCTGCGACGTGGTGACCCCGGGATGCGCCTGCGCAGCATTGCCATGCGACCCGATTGTCAGCTCGACGTCGCCCAGCTGTGGGCGCTGCTGCAAATACACCGTTACACAAGGGTTTTCGGAAGAGCCCGGTTGACCGAGATTGGCGAGCAGTTTGGTGTGCCGTACGAAGTCATCGAACCCGCCTTCGGCAGCCTGGTACGCGCCGGCTACGCAGGGCAGGACGTCGACAGCCTTTGGCTGACTCCGCGCGGTGCCAGGCAGGTCGAGTTCGTCACGACGCTGATCCGGGAGTGGATCGTGGACAAGCTATCTCGCTCACCGAACTATCAGGGACGGCCGGACCGCGCCCAGGTCGAAGCCGCCCTCGACCGCATCGCACACCGAATTGTCACGCAACGTGATTGGCACGAAGAACGCCGGGATCTGGCCAGCGTCGCCACCGAGAAACTTCCGCAACCCAACGCCGGGCGTACCATCTCGCCATGAGCCGAATCGGAACATTCGATGACGACGACCTCGCGGGCTGGATCGAGAAATCGCCCCGGCTGGGCGGGGCGATAGCCGGATTCAGCGACGCGGTCTACAACCACAGCAGGCTGCCGCTGCGCACCCGCGAACTGGCGCGCACGGTGATCGCGCACAACAACGAATGTGAAGTCTGCGTCAACGCCCGTGCCGCCGACGGGCCCGCGGACGGTGTGGACGAAGAGCTCTACGCGCACGCCTCGCAGTGGCGGACATGGCCGGGCTACAGCGAGCAGGAGCGGCTGGCGGCCGAGTTCGCACACCGATTCGCGACCGAACACACCGTGCTGCGTGACGACGAAGAGTTCTGGGCCAAATGCCGCGAACACTTCACCAACGAGCTGCTGGCCGACCTGGCGCTGTCGTGTGCGCTGTGGCTGGGAATGGGACGCGTGCTGCGCACCTTGGACATCGGGCAGAGCTGCAAACTCACTTTGCCCAGCCGCACGTAATCCACTCGGCGTGACCGCCACACCGCTTGCCGCCGCGGCGATCGCTCAACTGGAAGCAGAAGGGGTCGACGCCGTCATCGGCACCGTGGTCAACCCGGCCGGGCTCACCCACGCCAAAACCGTGCCGATCCGACGGACCAACACCTTCGCCGACCCAGGGGTGGGGGCCAGCCCGGTGTGGCATGCCTTCGCTATCGATCAAACCGGCATCGCGTTCACCGACGACATCGGCGTGGTCGGCGACCAGCGCATCCGCATCGACCTATCGGCATTGCGCATCATTGACGACGGATTGGCGTGGGCGCCGGGCGGCTTTTTCGAGCAGGACGGCACACCCGTGCCGGCCTGCAGCCGCGGAACCCTGGCCCGCATCGAGGCCGCGCTCGAAGAAGCAGGCATCAACGCCGTCGTCGGTCACGAAATCGAGTTCGTGCTGGTCAATCCCGACGGCAGTCGGCTGCCGTCTACGCTGTGGGCGCAGTACGGCTTGGCCGGCTTGCTCGAGCACGAGGCGTTCGTGCGCGATGTCGTCGCTACGGCCAGCGCATCCGGTGTGGGGATCGAACAGTTTCACCCCGAATACGGGGTCAACCAGTTCGAGATCTCGTTGACGCCACAAGCGCCGGTCGCCGCAGCCGACCAACTGGTACTGACCCGGATCATCGTGGGTCGGGTTGCCCGCCGCTACGGGCTGCGGGTGTGCTTGTCGCCGGCACCGTTCGTCGACGGCCCGGGATCCGGTGCGCACCAGCATTTTTCGCTGGCCACATCGGACGGACCACTGTTCTCGGACGGAGCCGGCGTCCGGGGGATGACGGCAGCCGGCGAAAGCGCCGTAGCGGGCCTGCTACGTGGGCTACCCGAAGCCCAGAGCATCCTGTGCGGGTCGATCGTGTCGGGGTTGCGCACCCGGCCCGGCAACTGGGCCGGGGCCTATGCGTGCTGGGGCACCGAGAACCGGGAAGCCGCAGTGCGGTTCGTTACCGCCGGGCCCGGCAATCCGTATGGCGGCAACGTCGAAGTCAAGGCGATCGATGCGTCGGCGAACCCGTATTTCGCGTCGGCCGCGATCCTCGGCCTGGCGCTAGAGGGCATCCAGCAGCAAGCCGAGCTGCCAACCGAGACAACCGTAGACCCGGCAACACCACCCGACCGCGCAGGCATCCTGCGGCTAACCGACAATCAAGCTAAAGCTACTGCTGCACTAGATAATTCACAGCGACTACGGCGCATTCTCGGTGATGCGGCAGTCGACGTGCTGGTGGCTGTGCGCCGTTTCGAGCACGACCACTACGGCGACCTGAGCCCGGAAGAACTGACCGAAAAGTTCCGGATGTCGTGGAGCGTATGAGCGTGCCGACGGCTACCGTGTTAGCGCAACACATCGCCGACGTGCCGCTGATCGATCAGCACGTCCACGGTTGCTGGCTGAGGCCAGGGGAGCGCCAGCGGTTCGAAAACGCACTCAACGAGGCCAACACCGAACCGATCATGTACTCGGGATTCGACTCTCAACTCGGGTTCGCCGTGCGTGCACATTGCGCGCCGCTGCTGGGGCTCCCCAGACACGTTGATGCCGAAGCGTATTGGCAGCGTCGCACTGAGCTGACCGAGGCGGAGCTGGCCCAGCTTTTCCTGCGCGAAGCCAACGTCACCGACTGGCTGGTGGACACCGGCTTGGCCGACGGCATCACCGACGTCCACGGACTCGGCGAGCTCTCAGGCGGGCGCGCTCATGAGGTGGTGCGTCTCGAGCACGTAGCCGAGCAAGCTGCGCAAGCCCCCAGCGACTACGCATCCGCTTTCGAAGAGATCCTGCACCGGCGCGCCACCACAGCGGTCGGCACCAAATCGATCCTGGCCTATCGCGGCGGCTTCGACGGCGATCTGAGCGAGCCGACCGCCGCGCAGGTGGCCGAGGCCGCCGCCACATGGCGCGACCACGGCGGAGTGCGGCTGCGCGACCGGGTCTTGCTGCGCTTCGGACTGCACCAGGCGCTGCGACTGGGCAAACCGCTGCAATTCCACGTTGGACTCGGTGACCGCGACTGCGACCTGCACAGGACCAACCCGCTGTATCTGCTCGACTTCTTGCGGCAGTCCGGGGACACCCCGATCGTGCTGCTGCACTGCTATCCCTATGAGCGCGAAGCCGGCTATCTGGCGCAGGCGTTCAACAACGTCTATCTCGACGGCGGGTTGAGCATCAATTTCCTGGGGGCGCGCGGAGCCGCTTTCATCGCCCGGCTGCTGGAATTGGCACCCTTCGGCAAAATCGTGTACTCCTCGGACGGCTTCGGCCCGGCCGAATTGCACTTTCTCGGTGCGGCCTTGTGGCGCAAGGGCATTCAGCGCACATTACAGCAGTTCGTCGACGCCGGGGACTGGAGTGAGGCCGACGCCATCAGGGTCGTCGACCTCATCGCCCGCGAGAACGCGGCGCGCATCTACCGGGTTTGACGCCCGGTAGCACCGGGGTATACCGGCGCCTATGGCGACCGTCGGCGGCATCCTGGACTGGGCCCGCAAACAAGTCGCGTCTCGGGTCCCGAAGGCGGACCTCGACCAGCGCGATCCCGACTACATCCGGGATCAGCTGCCGGGAACGTGGCTGCTCGCGTCGCTGTATTTCAGGGCCGATGTGCGCGGCCTGGACCGCATTCCCGCCGAGGAGCCGGTGCTGCTGGTCGGCAACCACAGCGGCGGCAATGTGCCGCCCGATACGTTTGTGTTCACCCTCGCGTTCTGCTCATACTTCGGGGTCGAGCGGCCCTTCTACCAATTGGCGCACAACCTCGTCGTCTCGGCGCCGCCCTTGGGTTGGCTGCGCAAGTTCGGCACGGTGGCCGCCAGCCACGAAAACGCCCGACTCGCCCTGGAATCCGGTGCCGCACTGCTCGTGTATCCCGGTGGCGACTATGAAGTCTTCCGGCCGTCGTGGGAGCGTCACAAGGTCGACTTCGGCGGCCGCATGGGCTATGTGCGGCTGGCCCGGGAAGCCGGTGTGCCGATCGTGCCCGTCGCCAGCGTCGGCGGCCAGGAAAGCGCACTGTTTATCAGCCGCGGACAGTGGCTGGCCAAGCTGCTGATGACCGACAAGACGTTGCGGCTGAAAAGCGTTCCAATATCGCTGGCGCTGCCGTGGGGGCTGAACATCAGCGACCTGGCCGGGCACATTCCGCTGCCCGCCAAGATCGCGATCGAAGTGCAGGAACCCATCGAAGTAGACGGCGATGACCGCGCCGTGCACGACAAGGTGCTGGGCAGCCTGCAGGCCGGCGTGGACCGGCTGGCCGCCGAACGTCGATTCCCGGTGATCGGCTGATGCGCGTCGAACGCCGCTGCGTGATCGACGCAGACCCTGACGCGGTGTGGAAAGTGGTCAGCGACCCCGACCGCTACCCCGAGTTCATGACCAGCCTCGAGCGCTGGCAGGCCGCCAATGAGCAGCCTCCGGGCAAGGGGGCTCGTTACACGGTGCATTGGAAGATCGGCTCGGTGCCGGTCGGCGGGCTGATCGAGGTGGTCGAGTTCGACGACGCCCGCGACTTGGCTTGGGTCGGCATCACTGGTATCAGCCTGCGTGGCCGTATCCGGCTGCGGAATGCGGGGGATGGCCGAACGAAGGTCACCTTCCGGCTGTCGTATCAGGCGCCCGGCGGACTGCTCGGCTATATCGCCGACCGGGTGGCGGTGGGTCAGGTGGGACGCAACCTGAGCCAGACGCTGAAACGGCTAAAGGCGCTCGTCGAGTCCGAGCGCTGACCGGCGCTCAGATCAGCCCGGTTGCGTCGAACACCCATGACGTGTCCGCTTGGGACAGATTCTCCATCCAGGACGGCGGCGCGTGGTTGGCGATTGCGCCGAAATCCCAGTAGTCCTTCCACAACGTCACCTTGCCGACGCCGTTTTCCAAGGCGACCCTGTGTACCGAAACAAACGGCAGCACAGCGGTTTCGCCGCTGTCCCACCGCCAGGTTTCGGAGTGTTCATACATGACGTCGGAGCCGTTGCACACCAGCAGACCGTCGTGGTTCTCATATCCGGCCAGCGGCTCGAGCCCGACCTTGAGCCGCTTGACGATGTCGTCGGGACCGCGCGCGGCCAATGTGGGACCGACCGGCATGTCGACGTAGATGCAGTCCGCTGACAAAAACGTCTTGACGGCGTCCCAGTCGCGACGCGACAGCGCCCGCCACAGCCCCAGTACCGGCGCCTCGGCCGTGTTTGTGGTCACGGACGTCAATACAAGCGCGGCCGTTGAATCCGTGTCAACGAACCCGCGACCAGTTATGCCTATGGCGAACCCTGGCATACCGCGCGCGGGTGCAACGCTGAGGTGGTTATGCCCGACGAGCGCCCAGACGCCGAGGCCCTCGACGCCTACTCCGCCGTGGTCACGAGGGTCGCTCAGGTCGTGTTGCCGAGCGTCGCGAGCCTGGCGGTGCGCTCGCGGCGCGGTGAGGGCAGCGGCAGCGCCAGCGTCATCACATCCGACGGCTATCTGTTGACCAGTGCCCACGTGGTGGGCAATGCCCGCTTCGCCGAGGCCACGTTCACCGACGGCGCCTCGGTGACCGCGGATGTCGTGGGCCGCGACGTGCTTTCCGATTTGGCGGTGCTCAAAGCGCGGGGGGCCGTTCCGGCGCCGGTCGCCATGGGACGCGCCGAGGACCTTCAAGTCGGGCAGCTGGTGGTGGCGGTCGGCAACCCGCTGGGGCTGGCGGGCAGTGTGACCGCCGGCATCGTCTCCGGCTTGGGACGCTCACTGCCCACGCGCGCGGGTCGGGTGGTCGACGAGGTGATCCAGACCGATGCCGCGCTCAACCCCGGAAACAGCGGCGGCGTGCTCGCCGACGGGCGCGGGCGGATGGTCGGAGTCAGCACAGCTGTCGCTGGTGTAGGTCTCGGGCTGGCCGTGCCGATCAACGAGTCCACCCACAAGATCATCGCGGCGCTGATGCACACGGGCCGGGTCCGTCGCGCGTGGCTGGGAATCGCCGGCTCACACATCCCGGTGCCGCCGGCGGTGGCTGCCAAGCTCGGAACAACGCACGGGTTGCAGCTGGCCAGCGTGGTCCCCGGCAGCCCGGCCGATCAGGCGGGGTTGCGCCGCGGCGACATTGTGGTCAGCGTCGACCGCCGAAATGTGGTGACCGCCACCGCCATTCAGCGGCTCATGGTCGAGGACGCCATCGAGCGTCGCATCGAGATGACGGTGTGGCGCAACGGCGCGCTGGTCGATGTTTTCGTGGTGCCGCGCGAGCTCGCCGACCACTGATCCCTTTTCGCGTTTCCGCGAAACAGAAGCGACGGCTGCGGTCACCGCGGCCATCGCGACCTTGGCTTCTATCTCGCGATGCGAGCCAATCAGTCGGCGGTGGCCAGTGACCTGGCCGGGCCCAGTGCCACCGGCAACGTCGACCAGCCGCGCAGCACCCGCGTATCGCGCCGGCTGCCCGCCCCTGCGGAGCGCTCGTCGGGGAAGCAGTCGAAGAACGTCTTCAGCCCCACCTCGCCCTCGGCGCGGGCCAGCGCGGCCCCCAGGCAGAAGTGCCGGCCGCCGGAGAACGCC
>NZ_DASRBZ010000469.1:0-2708 GCF_035653355.1 Mycobacterium sp.
GGCGGCCCTTGTACCGCTGCATCAGCAACTCCACGTCGGCGAGTTTGAGGTCGGTTGCGCGGGCCAGTGCGTCCATCGCGGGTACAGCCACCATGGTCGGGTACCAGCAGGCCAGGTCAAGTGCCGTGCGGGGCGGGATAGTCACTGGCACGCCGGCAATGGTCTGGATCTCATCAAGCTCGAACGCGGTGGTATGCACCGCCAGACCGCTGAGGCGATGCCGATTGTCGTGGATGAGCTCGGCTGGCCGCGTCACGTCCACCCATTTGCTGCCGTGCAGCGCCGCGGCGGAGAATCCGGCAACTACACCGCGACGACCTGACCATAGCCACGCGGCCGTGGCGCGGTCGACGGCGGTGACCTCGCTGTGGCGCGATATGTAGACGTCGCGAAACAACCGCGTGTGGTACGTGGCCAACTGGCCCTTGGTCAGCGCGCCTGCAGCGAGGGCTTCGCTGCCGATGAATGGCTCCCCCATGTGCGAAGGCTGGCACGACTGGGCAATTACGTCACTTCACCGACGGTCCCCCGCGCAAGCGTGAAGCTACGTTCACCGCGGGGCGCCGAGAGTGCACCTAACTTCACGCTGGGCGACGTGCGTGCTCGGCGAGCTGGGCTAGCCCAGGATCAGGCCCGACGTGGGGACGCCGGTGCCGGCGGTGACGAGCACATGCTCGACGTTCGGCACCTGATTCACCGAGGTACCTCGCAGTTGACGAACACCCTCCGCGATGCCGTTCATGCCGTGGATGTAGGCCTCACCGAGCTGACCCCCGTGCGTGTTGGTGGGCAGCCGCCCACCGATCTCGATGGCACCGTCAGCGATGAAGTCCTTGGCCTCGCCCTTGCCGCAGAAACCCAACTCTTCCAATTGAATCAGCGTGAACGGCGTGAAGTGGTCGTACAGGACAGCGGTCTGGATGTCGGTCGGCTTCAACCCGGACTGGGCCCACAGCTGCCGGCCGACCAGACCCATCTCGGGCAGGCCGTCGAGCTCGGGCCGGTAATAGCTGACCATCGTGTACTGGTCGGGGCTGGAGCCCTGCGCCGCGGCCTGGGCAACAGCCGGCCGATGCTTGAGGTCCTTCGCTCGCTCAGCAGAAGTCACTACGATCGCGACGGCGCCATCGGTCTCCTGGCAGCAGTCCAGCAGCCGCAGGGGCTCGGCGATCCACCGTGAATTCTGGTGATCTTCAATGGTTATCGGTTTCTCGTAGAAGTAGGCCTTCGGGTTCTTGGCGGCGTGCTTGCGGTCCGCCACCGAGATGGCGCCGAAGTCGCGGCTGGTGGCGCCCGACAGGTGCATGTAGCGCTTGGCGATCATCGCCACTTGCGCAGCAGGTGTGCTCAAACCGTGCGGGTACGAGAACGAGTTGTCCACGCCGGTGGAATCGGCGTTTTCGGTGAGCCGGGTCTGCACCTGCCCGAAGCGCATGCCGGAGCGCTCATTGAACGCCCGGTATGCCACAACGACATTGGCGATACCGGTGGCGACGGCCATCGCGGCTTGCTGGACGATCGCGCACGCCGCCCCGCCGCCGTAGTGGATCTTGGAGAAGAACGTCAATTCGCCGATACCGGCCGCGCGCGCCACGGCGATCTCGGTGTTGCTGTCCATCGTAAAGGTGGTCAGCCCGTCGACATCAGACGGATTCAGCCCGGCATCGGCGAGGGCATCCTGCACCGCCTCGGCCGCCAGCCGCAGCTCGCTGCGGCCAGAGTTCTTCGAGAAGTCGGTCGCGCCGATGCCGACAATCGCGGCTTTACCGGACAGCACTACGCATCCCCGATCGTCAGCGTGGTCGTGGCGATCACGTGATCGCCAAGGCTATTGCGGCCTACCACTTTCACGGTGATCAGCCCATCCTCTATCGCGGTCACTTCACCGGAGAACGTCACGGTGTCGTAGGCATACCAGGGCACGCCCAACCGCAGGCTGATTGACTTGATCAACGCCGAGGGTCCAGCCCAGTCGGTCACATACCGCTGCACCAGCCCCGTGTCGGTGAGAATGTTGACGAAAATGTCCTTCGAGCCTTTGGCCTGGGCCTTGTCCCGGTCGTGGTGCACATCCTGAAAGTCGCGAGTGGCCAGCGCCGTCGAGATGATGAACGTGGGATCGCCGTAGACCGACAGCTCCGGCAGCTTGGCGCCGACGTCCACAGCTGGGGCGCTCATGCGTCCGGCTCCCAGGCATACAGCGTCCACTCAGGGCCATTGTCGCCGGCCGGGAAGTCGATATAGATTGCGCGAACGGGCATTCCGATCTCTACCTTCGCGGGGTCGACATTACGCAGTTCGCCGAGCATACGTACGCCTTCATCGAGCTCGACGAGCGCGATGACGAAAGGCAGTGTGCGGCCGGGCACTCTCGGCGCATGGTGCACCACAAAACTGAACACCGTGCCCTTGCCGCTGGCCACCAGATAATCGATCGGGGCTTCTTTGTCCTGCCACACCGCGGGCACCGGCGGATGCTGCAGGCTACCGTCGGGGCGCCGCTGGATCCGCAGCTCGTGGGCGTTGACGCCGTCCCAGAAGAACTTGGTGTCGCGCGACGCCGCGGGCCGCATCATGGTACCTGGGTCGAGATCCTCGGGTACCGCCGGTTTGTCGCTGTCCTTCGGTCGGAATTTGAGGATGCGCCAGTTCATTTCGGCCACATCCTCATCGCCGACCTGCCACACGATGTGCTGGTTGATGAACCA
>NZ_DASRBZ010000470.1:0-5349 GCF_035653355.1 Mycobacterium sp.
TATCGGTCCGGACCGGCAGGCAGTCGCGGCCATGCTCGCGGTCATCGGTGTCGACTCGCTCGACGAGCTGGCCGCCAAGGCGCTGCCCACTGGGATCCTTGATGCGCTGATCGACAGCGGCGCCGCGCCCGGTCTGGACAAATTGCCGCCCGCCGCCAGCGAAGAGCAGGCGCTGGCCGAGCTGCGGGCGATGGCAGCAGCCAACACCGTCGCGGTATCGATGATCGGTCAGGGCTACTACGACACGCTCACGCCCGCGGTGCTGCGCCGCAACATTCTCGAGAACCCGGCCTGGTACACGGCCTACACGCCGTACCAGCCGGAGATCAGCCAGGGCCGGCTGGAAGCGCTGCTGAACTTCCAAACCATGGTCGCCGATCTCACCGGCCTCGAAGTCGCGAACGCATCGCTGCTCGACGAAGGCACCGCGGCGGCGGAGGCGATGACCTTGATGCACCGCGCGGCCCGCGGGGAAGCCGCTGGCCGACTGCTGCTCGATGTCGACGTGTTTCCTCAGACCGCGGCGGTGCTGGCTACCCGCGCGCAGCCGCTGGGCATCGAGATCGTCACCGCCGACCTGCGTGACGGGCTGCCCGACGACCTGGCGGACGGCGACTTTTTTGGTGTAATAACCCAGCTGCCGGGCGCCAGCGGCCGGATCACCGACTGGTCTGCATTGGTGCGGCAGGCGCACGAGCGCGGCGCACTGGTCGCCGTCGGCGCCGACCTCTTATCATTGACGTTGATCACTCCGCCCGGAGAGTTCGGTGCCGACGTGGCGTTCGGCACTACCCAACGCTTCGGTGTGCCAATGGGATTCGGCGGCCCCCACGCCGGCTACCTGTCGGTGCATGCGCAGCACGCCCGCCAGGTGCCCGGCCGGCTGGTCGGGGTGTCACGTGATGTGGATGGGTCGCCCGCGTACCGGCTCGCGCTGCAGACCCGCGAGCAGCACATCCGCCGGGACAAGGCGACCAGCAACATCTGCACCGCGCAGGTGCTGCTGGCGGTGATCGCCGCGATGTACGCCAGTTACCACGGCGCTGAGGGGCTGATTGCTATCGCGCGCCGCGTGCACGCCCACGCGGAGAAAATCGCTGCTGCACTGGGCGATGCGTTGGTGCACGATAAGTACTTCGACACCGTGTTGGCCTGTGTGCCTGGCCGCGCCCACGAGGTGATCGCCGCGGCGAAAGCCAGGGGCATCAACCTCTGGCGCGTGGACGACGACCATGTGTCAGTGTCGTGTGATGAGGCCACTACCGATGCGCATGTGGCGGCGGTGCTCGAGGCGTTCGAGGTCGACCCGGTCGAACCGGTGCGTGCCGACATCGCCACGCGCGCATCGCAATTCCTGACCCATCCGGCGTTCACCAGTTACCGCACCGAGACGTCGATGATGCGCTACCTGCGCATGCTGGCCGACCGGGACGTCGCGTTGGACCGCAGCATGATCCCGCTGGGCTCCTGCACGATGAAACTCAACTCCGCCGCGGAGATGGAGCCGATCACCTGGCCGGAATTCGCCCGCCTGCATCCGTTCGCCCCGGCGTCCGACACGGCGGGGGTGCGGCAGCTGATCGAGCAGCTCGGTACCTGGCTGGTTGAGATGACCGGTTACGACGCGGTGTCGCTGCAACCCAACGCCGGTTCGCAAGGGGAGTACGCGGGCCTGCTGGCGATCCACGACTACCACGCCAGCCGCGGCGAGCCGCAGCGCGACGTGTGCCTGATCCCGTCCAGCGCGCATGGCACCAACGCCGCATCGGCGGCACTGGCCGGGATGCGGGTGGTCGTGGTGGCCTGTCGCGACAACGGCGACGTCGACCTGGACGACCTGCGAGCCAAGGTAGCCGAGCATGGGAACCGGCTGGCGGCGCTGATGATCACTTATCCGTCCACCCACGGGGTGTACGAGCACGACATCGCCGAGATCTGCGCGGCCGTGCACGACGCCGGCGGCCAGGTCTACGTCGATGGTGCAAATCTCAATGCGCTGGTGGGCCTGGCGCGGCCGGGGAAGTTCGGCGGCGACGTCAGCCACCTGAACCTGCACAAGACGTTCTGCATCCCGCACGGCGGCGGCGGCCCGGGCGTCGGGCCGATCGTGGCGCGCTCGCATCTGGCGCGGTTCCTGCCGGGGCACCCGTACGTCCCCGAGCTGCCTGGGGCGCGGCCGGTAGCGTCGGCGCCGTACGGGTCCGCCTCGATCCTGCCGATCACCTGGGCCTACATCCGGATGATGGGCGCCGTCGGCCTGCGCCGGGCGTCGCTGACCGCGATCGCGTCGGCTAACTACATCGCCCGCCGCCTCGACGAGTACTACCCGGTGCTCTACACCGGCGAGAACGGCATGGTGGCCCACGAATGCATATTGGATCTTCGGCCGATCACCAAGGCTACCGGCGTGACCGTCGACGACGTCGCAAAGCGCTTGGCGGACTACGGTTTTCACGCGCCGACGATGAGTTTCCCGGTGACTGGAACGCTTATGGTCGAGCCCACCGAGAGCGAGAGCCTGGCCGAAGTCGACGCGTTCTGCGAGGCGATGATCGCGATCCGCGCCGAAATCGACAAGGTCCGCAGCGGGCAATGGCCGGCCGATGACAATCCGCTTCGCGGCGCCCCGCACACCGCCGAATGCCTGCTGATGTCCGACTGGGATCACCCGTATAGCCGCGAAGAGGCGGCCTACCCGCTGGGCACGACGTTCCGGCCCAAGGTGTGGCCGCCGGTGCGCCGCATCGACGGCGCGTACGGCGACCGTAACCTGGTGTGCTCGTGCCCCCCGGTGGAGGTCTACGCGGGCTGAGTTCAACTAGGCGAAGCGCTCAATGATCGCCTCTGCGATACGTTCCGGCGCGTCTTCCTGGATGAAGTGCTTGGCATCGGGCAGCTCGACGACAACGTGATCGGGAAAAGCCGCACGCATCCGCGGCAGCGATTGCCCTGGCGGAAATGCGGGATCTTTCATACCCCACACCAGCAGGGCCCGTTTCGAACCCAGCTTTGCGGGCACCTCGTCGGCGAGTCGCTGCAGCAGCGGGCGGGCGGCCAGGATTTCCTTCGGCATCTGCGCGACACCTAACCGGTCCTGCGCCGTGGGCTGCACGCCACGGTAGTGCGCCATCACCGCCGGGCTTAGCCGCCGCCCGGTGCCGGCCGGGATCAGCCGTTCCACAAAGAAGTTGCGCTGCAGAACCGCGTACTGCATCGGCGCACTGGACATGACCCGACTGAATACCTTGGGCCGCAGGCTATCCGCGGGCCAAAACCAGGTATTACCCAAAATCACCCCGCGCACCCGGTCTGCGCGGGCGACGTCGACGGCCATGCTGATCGGGCCGCCCCAGTCCTGTCCCATGGTCAGGTAGCCGTCGAGACCGAGGTGGTCGACCAGCTCGCCAACCACGCCGGCGTGCTCGTCGATCGTGTATCCGAACCCGGAGGGACGCTCTGACAAGCCGAAACCGAGGTAGTCGGGGGCGATGCATCGGAACCGGTCGCGCAACCCGAGAATGATGTCGCGGTACAGGAAGCTCCACGTTGGGTTGCCGTGGCAGAACACAATCGGCACCCCGCTGCCCTCGTCGACGTAGTGCATGCGGCCCCGCGGTCCGTCGAACCAATGCGAGGCGAACGGGTACAGCTGGGGATCGGGAGTGAACTCGACAGTCATTGCGCTCCTTTGATGCCGTTCAAGATGGTAAGCCCGAACTGTGCTTCCGCAAACTGTTCAAGACTGGCGCGACGGCGGCCGTTTGGTGTCCACGGGTGCGGGCAAGGTATTTGTCCGCTCAGGTGCGGGTGAAGCGCCGACGGTACTGCTGCTGCACGGATTCCCTTCCAGCTCATACGATTTCCGCGCGGTGATCCCGCACCTGGGGCAGCGGTGCTGGCTGAGCCTCGATTTTCTCGGGTTCGGGCTGTCGGACAAGCCGCGGCCGCATCGCTACAGCCTGCTCGAGCAGGCCGACATCGTGCAGGAGGTGGTCGCTGCGACTGGCACTGCTCCGGTAATGATCCTGGCCCACGACATGGGGACGTCGGTGACCACCGAATTGCTGGCCCGCGACCTGGACCGCTCTCTGCCGTTCGAGCTGCAGCGCGTCGTACTGTCCAACGGCAGCGTGATATTGGAGCGGGCCAGCCTGCGCCCGATCCAGAAGCTGCTGCGCAGTCCGCTTGGCCGCGTGGTCGCCCGGCTCGCGAATCGGCGGACGTTCACCCGCGGCTTCGCCCGACTGTTCACGCCGGCGCGCCCGCTGTCAGCAGAAGAAGCCGCCGCCCAATGGGCGTTGCTGTCGTACAACGGGGGACACCGCATCGCTCACTTGTTGATCTCGTACTTGGACGAACGGGTGCGATACGCTGCCCGCTGGCACGGCGCGGTGCGCGACTGGCCCAATCCGCTCGGCTTCGTGTGGGGCCTCGACGACCCGGTGGCCACCACGAACGTGCTCGACGGGTTGCGGGCACTGCGCCCGCACGCCCCGGTCGTCGAGCTGCCCGGGGTGGGTCACTATCCGCAGATAGAAGACCCCGAGGCGTTCACCCGTGCGGCACTGTCCGTGCTCGACGGGTAAGCGGCTCAGCTCAAGAAGGTGGTGACCGCAGTGGCCAGGTCGGGGGAGGCCGACGTTGCCAGGTTCTGGTAGCTGCCGCCGCTGAGGTGTGCGACGGCCTCCCACGTCGCCCGGTCGGGATCGGCGCCGAAGTCGATGATGTTCACCGCGATGGGCTTGGCCGGGTCCACGCTTTGGCGGATGAAGTCCTGCAACCCCGGCCCGTCGAGTGTCTGATCGGTGTGCGGCCCCGCCGTGATGACCAGCACCGAATTGGCCTGTCCGGCACGGAAATTGGCGATGGCTTCTTTGTAGACCAGCCGCAGCGTGGTGAACGACACCGCGCCGCCGGGCGTCGAATACTGCTTGTCCAAGACCGCGCTTAGCGCAGCCGAGCGGGGCTGACCGTTGACCGGCTCGTCGAGCGGCCCGCTGGACACCTCGCTGCGGCCTTCTTTGCCGTCGAACGTCCATAGCCCCACCGCCGAGTTCGGCGGCAGCGCCCGGATCCGGTCCTGCAGTGCGGCCACGACGTTGGCCAGCCGCGTCTTGCCGCCCTCATCGGTGGTCATCGACTGGTCGACCATGATGGTGGCGGCTGGTCCGCTGGCCGGTGTGGTCAGCGTGCTGGCCAGGGTCGCGCGCGTGGACTCGTCGCCGATGGACAGGGTGGCCGACAGCGGCGCAAAGTTGGTGACATCGCTTTTCGGTGGGTGGACGCCCTGCACCCGGAAGCCCGCTTTCGCCAGCTCACTGAGCTGATCGGGTTTGTGCATGAAGCGGG
>NZ_DASRBZ010000471.1:0-9189 GCF_035653355.1 Mycobacterium sp.
GCTGCGTTGAGGTGGACAACGCCGCTCACCTGTATCTGGCAGGGCGCGGCATGGTGCCGACGCACAACTCGACGCTGGGGTTGGATTTCCTGCGGTCCTGCTCCATCAAGCACCGGATGGCCAGCGTGATCTTCTCGTTGGAGATGAGCAAATCTGAGATCGTCATGCGGCTGCTCTCCGCCGAGGCGAAAATTAAGCTCTCCGATATGCGTTCGGGCCGGATGAGCGACGACGACTGGACGCGGCTGGCGCGGCGGATGAGCGAAATCAGCGAGGCGCCACTGTATATCGACGACTCGCCGAACCTCACGATGATGGAGATCCGCGCCAAGGCCCGGCGGCTGCGGCAGAAGGCCGACCTACGGCTGATTGTGGTGGACTACCTGCAGCTGATGACGTCGGGCAAGAGGTTCGAGTCGCGGCAGGTAGAGGTATCCGAATTCTCACGCAACCTAAAGCTTTTGGCGAAGGAGCTCGACGTCCCGGTTGTCGCGATCAGCCAGCTGAACCGCGGTCCCGAGCAGCGCACCGATAAGAAGCCAATGTTAGCTGATCTACGCGAATCCGGTTCCCTGGAGCAAGATTCGGATTTAGTTATTTTGCTGCACCGCCCTGACGCGTTCGAGCGTGACGACCCGCGCGGCGGCGAGGCGGACTTGATTCTTGCCAAGCACCGCAACGGTCCGACCAAGACGGTCACCGTCGCACACCAACTTCATCTGTCACGGTTCGCGAACATGGCGCGGTAAGGCGGACAGCAGCCCTGGCTGGACGGCGTATTGATGCGCGGGCCGGTTGTGACGGTGATAATGCCCGTTCGTGGACGCACTGTGGCATTCGAACGTCTGACCCGGGCACCGGAGTGCCCGTTTGCGATCACGGATGACCTGATCGACGGCACCGGCACACAGGCCGAAGACCTCCAAGGCAGTGGTCGACGGGTGGGCATCGTGGCGGCACAGCAGACGTATTTTTGTGTGTATAGTTGTGTGTATGGCGCGGTTGAACGTGTATGTGCCGGATAAGTTAGCGGAGCGCGCCCGGGCGCGGGGGTTGAACGTTTCGGCGCTGACGCAGGCGGCGATCAGTGCCGAGCTGGAGAACTCTGCGACTGATGCGTGGCTAGAGGGGTTGGAGGCCAGGAACACGGATGCTCGGCATGACGACGTGTTGGCTGCGATTGATGCCGCTCGCGATGAGCTTGGCGCGTGAGCCAGTCCGCGTCCTCGACGCCGGCAGAGCCGGTTGTCGTGGACGCCAGTGTGATGGTGGATTTGGTTGCTCGCACTGGTGATCGGTTCGCGGCGGTGCGTAGGCGGCTGGCGCGAACGGTGATGCATGCTCCGGCGCATTTCGATGCGGAGGTGTTGTCGGCGCTGGGGCGCATGCAGCGCGCCGGCGTGCTGACTGCTGCGCAGGTTGATGTGGCACTGGATGAGCTGCGGCAGGCGCCGGTGACTCGTCACGGCCTGCCGTCGCTGCTAGCCGGGACGTGGGCGCGACGCGATACCTTGCGTCTGGCCGATGCCCTTTACGTCGAACTGGCGGATACGGCAGGTCTGGTGCTGTTGACCACGAATCACAGGCTCGGCCGTGCCTGGCCCACGGCCGAAGTCATCGCCTAATCGCAACTTTCGCCCGTCGGAGCTAGCCGCCTGGCCGTGGCCGGCTACGAATCAGCCGGCTGCAGCAAGCGGCGGCTAATGACGGCCAGTCGGCCCTCCGACGTGGGTGCCGCTCGAAGAGATGGCCATCGACGACTCGGAAATCACCACGGTCATCGACGTTGCACCATACTGGGACAACAAAGTACGTGCGCTAGCCGCGCATGCCAGCCAGCCCTCCTCAAGCGTGCCGTGCCTTTGATCGACAGATACGGTGTCTGCAGCGTGCGGTCGGTGGATACAACGGTCACGGCCACCCGCGGATCACGCCGGATGTTGCGGATCTTCTGGTGCTCGTGCGGATGCGCGATGACCGGCTCATCATCGCCTTCCGCAGTGCTCTGCACCACCGCGTAAACCACGCTGACTTAGGGGCCGCCGTCGCGATTGACCGTGACCAATGTCGCGGGTGTGGAACCGATGAGTCGGCGTGCGACGTCGTCGAGTTTCATAACCGCGCCTTCCACCCTTCGGCGGGTGCTGCTGGGGCCTCGTGGTATTCGTCGTGCCGCCTCCACCACTCATACGGCGGCCCCTGCGGGTAGCCCGGCGGGGAGTCCTCCCAGCTCTCCTGCCGGCCGAGCGCGGTCATGTCCAGAAAACCCCACGTGTTGCCCAGGGCCTCGCCACCGCGACCGGTGATGAAATATGTGCGGAACACTCGGGCGTCGTCGTGGATGAAGGCGTTGGTGCCGAACCACTGGTCCACTCCGAAGTCGGCGTCAAAGCTATCGGTGATGGTGTACCACGGCATTTTCCAGCCCATCCGCTCCTTTAGACGCGCGATGTCGGGTTGGGGCGCACGCGAGGCGAATGCGAACGTGGTGTCGCGGGCATTGAGGTGCGCGAGATGGCTTACATGGTCTGCGAACATGGAGCACCCAACGCAGGCACGGCCGCGCTCAACACCGGCTGTGCCTTCCGGTTGGCCGTGCACGCCCGGATCGAAGAATGCGCGGTAGATGATCAGCTGACGCCGCCCGTCGAACAGGTCCAGCAGGCTCATCGTCCCTTTCGGCCCGTCGAAGGTGTACTGCTTGTCCACGGCGGCCCAGGGCATCCTCCGACGCTCCGCGGCAAGCGCGTCGTGGGCGCGGCTCAGCTCCTTTTCTTTGACGAGCAGTCGCTGCCATTCGTGCTGCCACTGCTGCGGCGTCACAATGCGCGGTGTTGTCATCGCCATATCCCCATTTCTCTTGTGAAATCAACTCGATCTAACAGTTAGTCGACGATGGTGCCGCCGGTCAGGTTGGCGACGGTGCCGGTCATCGCGGCGGCCCGATCGGAGGCGACAAAGGCGGCCACTTGCGCGAGTTCGATTAGGGTGGTTGCCCGTTTGCGGTGGCTGTTTCCGGCCATGGTGGCGGCAAATTCCTTCGCGGTAATGCCATACGCCTTGGCGTGCAGCCCGTAGACCACATCGATCTGCGGTGTCTCGTCCATGCCGGTCGTGCGCAGACAGACCGCGCGCACGCCGTAGGGCGCCCACTCCGCCGAAAACGCCCGATTGAGTGACTCTATCGCCGCCCAGGATGGACTCATACCGCCCAGCAGCGGTATCCCCAAGCGGGCGGGCTCCGGCGTGTGCATCATGACCACGCCCGACTTTTGAGCGATCATGTGGCGCGCAGCTGCTCGGGCAGTGATGAAGTGCGCCACCGGATAGGTGGTTATTGGCAGTGAGAAACTCTGCACCGCGAGCTCGGTCAAGGGAATTCCCTGCATACCGTGTTGCGGAATCCCGATGGCGTTGAAGGAGATATCGACCGTCGTGGCCTTATCGACGACGTCGTCGAGGTGGCTGTTCACCGTCTGCTCGTCGAGCGCGTCGACCTGCGCGGTTTCGGCCGCTCCGCCGGCGGCCCGGATTTCTTCGGCGAGGCTGTTGAGGGCGTCGAGATTTCTCCCGGTCAAAAAGACGCGTGCGCCTTCGCGTGCAAACGCACTTCCGACCGCGGCGCCGACGGCTCCCGCGGCACCGTAAATGACGGCATTCTTGTTCTCCAACAACATGATGTTCTCTCCATTCGCCGCTCAGCGGCATAGCTTTTCCCGAGATGCGTTATCAGCGTTGAGCTTCGAACGTGTCGGGCTCTTAGTTCAATGGCAACTAACATGCATTCCCCGGAATAGTCGCGATGTGACGTCAGCGGATGGTGATCTCCCCCATGTCGATAGCGACCAGCAGGGGCTCGGGGATGCGCTGGTAGTCGCCATGCCACGCGTAGCCTCGTCGCGTGGTGTGGATGATGATGCCGTCGACGTCGCGGTAGTCGGCGGCGTAGAGCATCCCGGGCGCCCCGCCGATAACGTCGATGGTGAAGTCATGACGGCGCAGCAGTCCATCCGGGCCGAAGCACAAGATCTGTTCGCGGGTATGGCTTTTGATGTGATCTGGGAACGTCACCTTCAACCGCCGCCAGGTTTCACCCTCGACCTCCACCGGCGCGATCTCCTCAGTGGTGAACCCGGGCCAGGTGTAGAGGAACGGCGTATTCAGATACGTCCACAGCGCCTCCCCGGTGAAGTACGCGAGATGGACGTCATCCCACGGGGTCTCGAGCTGATGACCGTCAAACAAGCTCTCCGGGTCGTCGCGCGCGTCAATGAGCGTGCCGTCGCGCCGCTGGACGACGACACGAGAGGGCTCGAAGACCGACCGTTTGTCTTGGCCGACGAAGTCCATTGAGAGCAACTGGCGTTTGGTGTCCACCTCGAATCGAACGTCCTTGACGGCGTCAGGCTTGCCCTTGACGTGGAAGAGTGCTCCGGTGATAAACGCGTCGACGGTGATCGACTTGACCTGATTCCATCGATTTAAGCCACCATGCGCGGCGACCGCGCGCTCGAGTAAATCGTTCATTTCTGCTCCTGTAGCTCGTAGCGGTTCTCTGCTGTGCACGGCTCGCTGAGCGAGCCCTCGTTGATATGGAGGAAGCGAGTGGCTGAAACTCATCGCACATACCGCGGTGTTGATCGGCTCCCACCCCGGTGCCAGCTTGGCGAGATGATGCGCTGACCTCTCGACAACTACTAAGGACGAGACACCGTGGTGCGCGAGGGACTGGAGTACGTGGCGACCAACGGTGTCGACCGGCAAGGGGTGAGCGTCTGCGTCCATCATGGAGGCGAGGTGCTTCACACGTATTCGGCCTACGGTGTTGGTGCTGATGTCATGCTGAGCACCTACCGGTTCCTGAATCTGACCCCGCTGGGCCGGCAGCGCTACATCAACGAATGGCCATGGCACGACACGTATGGGGCGCCCGATCGTCATGAGCATCACCACTGACAGCGGAGAGGAGTTCACGCGGCTGGCCGAGCCGTTTCGGCGTGAGCTGATCGCGTATGGCTACCGCATGCTCGGCTCGGTCGACGACGCCGAAGAAGTCGTGCAGGACGTCTATTTGGACGCGTGGCGGGCCTACGACGGTTTCGAAGGGCGCTCGTCGCTGCGCACGTGGCTCTATCGCATCGCCACCCGGGCTTTCGTGAAAGCCATCGAGCGCCGCAAGCGCCGCCCGCTGCCGTCGGATCTGCATGCGCCGACCGCCGATCCCACTGCGCGGGTTGTAGCCGGTGATCCGGAACTGATGTGGTTACAGCCCGCCCCCGATTCGCTGCTGGCCGCCACAACGAGCGACCCGGGCACCGTGGTGGCTGCGCGTGAAACGATGCGATTGGCCTTCGTGGCCGCGCTGCAGCTTCTGCCGCCGCGGCAGCGCGTGGTGCTGATTCTGCGCGAGGTATTGGGTTGGTCTGCAGCCGAAGTCGCGGCGCTGCTCGATCTGAGCGTGGCCGCAGTCAACAGCGCGTTACAGCGGGCGCGCTCGCATCTGCCCGCAGACACCGACTCGCTGGTTCAGCCGTCTGACAAGCGACAGCGTGAGCTGCTCGACCGGTATGTGGCCGCGTTTCAAAACGCCGACGTTGACGAACTGGTCGCGGTGTTGACCGAGGACGCGCTCTACGAGATGCCGCCGTTTCTCACGTGGTTTCAGGGCAGCGCGGCGATCACCGCCTTCCTGGGCCCGCGCATGCGTGGCTTTGGGAAGACCCCTGTCATACGCACGTCGGCCAACGGGCAACCCGCGGTGGCGCTGTACCCGGCGACCGCTGACGGACAGTATCGCCTGCATGCCCTGCACGTGCTCAGTCTCGGGTCGCAGGGTGTCGGTCGCATCGTGGCCTTCATGGACATCGCGGCGCTGCACCGCTTCGACCTGCCCCACGTGCTGCCGACGGAAGCAACGTGATCGCGGGAGATCCTGCCAAACCCCATCACATTTGAGACCGAGGCCTTTGTTCGTGCTGACGACGGTGCACTCATTGCCGTAAGGAAAGTTCTTCGGCCCGTGTCGCGCGCCGGCTGCCTGGCGCTCATCACATCGATGATGTGCCCTAACGCGGCGCTGAATAAGCCTTGGGCACAACGGGTTTCTACGTATCGCTTCGACCCACTGGGAGGTGCGACTCTTCGGCCAACGCGGCGCTGAGCCGGCGGGTCGCCGAAGCGAGTCGGTCGCCCAGACGGGTGACTGCCGCGCCGCTCATCGGCTCAGCGCTGGGAACCAGGCTGAGCATCAGGGCGATACGTGACCCGCGCTCCAGGATCGGCGAGTCTATGTGGCTCACCTCGTAGGTGCGGTCTGGGTCCACGCTGACCGGGAACCACTCTTCAGTATGGATCAGTTCGTCAGTCAACGCCTGTGCTAGCTGGCTCAGCCGCGTGGAACGTACCTCCGCGCTACGCACGATCTGCGCCAGTTCCTGCAGGCGCAGGTCGGGCAGGATGTGCAGACCCACCGTGTAGCCGCGCTGTCGAGCGGCGGCCAAAGCCAGGCGATAGCGATCACGCACATCTTCAGGGAGGGCGGCCAGCCAGCGCTGCCGAGCATCTGGTCCGGCCCAGGCAACGATCGACGATCCATATGGCGGGCGGTGGGGGAACTGGGTGCCGATGGGCATCGGGTGACCACCGCCATGAGGGCTGCGGACCTGATCGACGACCGTGGAGCAGTCATCGCTGACTGAGAAGGCAATACAGTGCGCGCCTGTCGCGGCCGATAGCTCGGCCATCGCAGAGCGGGCCAACACCAGCGCCGGATAGCGGCTCGCCGCCTCCCGCCCGAGCCGCACCAGAGCGGGACCGAGGTGGTAGGTCTTGCGAACCGGGTCGCGCAGCAGCCAGCCTGCCCGGAGCAGTTCGGACAGCATCGAGTGGCAGCTGGCCTTATGGACGCTCAAGTGCCGCGACACCTCGGCCAATGTCATCCCCCGGCTCCCGTCACCCGCCAGATGCTCGAACAGGTTCACCACCCGCTCGGTCTGAGGCGAGGGACGCGGAGCCATAGGCCCAATGGTCGCATGATGTGACCGCTTGCGGTGCTGTGCGCGACCATGTGACCATTGCCACACAATGACTGACCTTCAGGGCAGAGTGGCGGTCGTAACCGGCGGAGCCGGCGGCATCGGCCAAGCCATGGGCAGGCGTTTCGGCCGCGAGGGCATGAAAGTGGTGCTGGCCGATGTCCTCAAAGAACCACTGGACCAGGCAACCGGAGCACTCGCCGACGAGTGCATCGATGTTGCCGGCGTGGTCACCGACGTCACCGACTATTCCTCGGTCGAGTCGCTCGCCAAGGAGACGCTTGCTCGCTTCGGCGCGGTGCACGTGGTGTGCAACAACGCCGGCACCGGCGCGGTCTCCGAGGGCTACATGTGGGAGCACGACCTGGTCGACTGGCGCTGGGGCATCGACGTCAATGTGCTGGGCGTGATCCATGGCATCAAGGCCTTCGTGCCCATCCTGCTCGAGCAGGGCGAAGGGCATGTCGTCAACACCTGCTCGGGCAACGGCGGATTCGCGCCAATTGCTCGGGGCGCTATGGGCGGACCGGCCAATGCGGTCTACCCGATGACCAAGGCTGCCGTGCTCTGCCTGACCGAAAGCCTCTACACCCACCTGGAGATGACAGGGACGCGGGTGCGGGCCCACGTCCTTTTCCCCAGTGGCTTTCTGAACACCGGAATCTGGGAGTCGTGGCGGCACCGGCCGCAGCGCTACGCCGCGACCCAGCAACGTCGCACACCCGAGCACACTCTGGCAGATGTTGTCGCCCGCTTCCAGGCCGCCGGCGCACGTGTTGAGTTCACTCCGCTCGAGACGGTCGCCGACCAAGTGGTGGAGGGAATCCGGGCGGACCGCTTCTGGATGATGGGTCCGCCCACGCCCGCCGAGGACGTCGTGAGCCGCAAGGCGGCATCGATCCTTCATCGCAGCGCCCCCGACTACCTGGTCGACGTTCTCGGCCAGAGCGCCGAGAGACAGCCGGCTACCGAAGGAGGAAAGCATTGAGCACCAACGTGATTCGCTACGGTCCTCGTCCACCCGAGGCACAAGTCGATCACGAGATCGACGCCACCAAGGCGCCCATCGCCACCGAAGCGGTGACCGTCACCTACCTCACCGATCCGGAGATCATCGCGGCCGTGCTGCCCAAGCCACTGGAGCCGACGGCCGAGCCGTTGGTGCGTGTTCAGCTTCAGCGGGTCCGGATCGAGGGTAGGCCGCCGTTCGGGTCGGCAGTGTTTTCGGTGACCGCCCGGCACGGCGAGCTCCACGGCGACTATCCCCTCTTCATGCCCCAGTCCACCGAACAGTCGGTCACGGGCGGACGCGAAACATTCGGCGAGCCAAAGAAATTGGCCCACATCGAGGTTGAGCGCGACAAAGACCACGTCACCGCCACCGTTGACCGGCTGGGCTACCAGCTCATCAGAGTGAACGGTCAGGTCACCGGCCCGGCGGCCCCACCGCCCGACCAGGTGAACACCGAGTTCTACTTCAAGTTCCTCCGCGCCCCCGACGGCAGCGGCATCACCGACCCCCACCTGGTCTACGGCGAGTACCACCGACACTACGAGCTGCTGGAGAACATCGACGGCACCCTCGAGCTGGGAGACTCGCCCCTGGATCCGGTGGCCGACATCCTGATTCGCCAGATCACGTCGATCACCTGGTGCCGCAGGCGCACTGTCCAGGTGGGCCGGATCGCAACGCAAGTACCACAGGAATGGCTGCTGCCCTATGTGCACCAGCGCTACGACGACGTGGCACTGCTCGCCGCCCCCGGGCCCGAGCCGGCGCGGGTGTAGCCCATGGAGCGGTACACCGTGATTTCGGCCGACTGCCACGCCGGCGCGGACCTGCTCGACTACCGCGAGTACCTCGATCCGCAGTACCGGGACGAATTCGACGGCTGGGCAAAGACATACGTCAACCCTTTCGGCGACCTCACGGAGCCCGACGCCGAGCGCAACTGGAACAGCAATCGGCGCAACTCTGATCTGGATCGGGAAGGCGTCGCGGGCGAGGTCATTTACCCCAATACCGTGCCGCCGTTCTTTCCCCAGGCGAGCCTGGCGGCGCCGCCGCCGGAGACCGCCCGGGAGCTCGAGCTGCGTTGGGCCGGCTTGCGTGCGCACAATCGCTGGCTGGCCGACTTCTGCTCCTTGTCGCCCG
>NZ_DASRBZ010000472.1:0-4657 GCF_035653355.1 Mycobacterium sp.
ACCTCGGGCTCGATGCGCTCGGCCACCGCCATGGTCGCATGCGGGCGGCTGGCCGGCGCCTGGCTCGGGATGCCCGCGGCGGCAAGGTCATTCCAGATACGGCGGATCGCCGCCTCGGTGCCGTCGTCGAAGATCAGCTCGATCGAGTGAACCATCAGCCGACCAGCGCGCTCACCCAGTCCCGGTCGAATGCTCGCGCGCTCATCGCAGCGAAATCCGCGGCGCTCATGGCCCCGGCCTCGGCTGGCAGCGCGGCCCGCACCGGCGCGAGCTTCGCCAGCGCGCACCAATTGAAGCTGTGCACGGTCTCGGGCCGGGCCGGCCAGCTGCCGATCACTAGTCCGGCGCACGAAAGCCCTTGTGCAGCAAGGGCTTCCAGCGTCAGAGCGGTGTGGTTGAGGGTGCCCAGCTCGGCGCGGCACACGACCAGCACCGCGGCGGCGAGGTCGACGGCGAGGTCGCGCAAGGTGACACCGTGTTGGGCCAGTTCGACCAGCAGCCCACCGGCTCCTTCGACCATGGTCAACCGTCCCGGGCGATCGACGCCGCGAACCAACGTCACTATCTCGTCGCGGGTCGGCAGGCTCATGCCGGCGTGGTGGGCGGCGGCCACCGGGGCCAGTGGCAGCGGATAACGTGCCAGCCCGACCAGTTCGGTGACCGCGGACAATCGGGCCACGTCAGCGAGGTCGTCGTCGCCGGTGTCGGTGCCCGTCTGCACCGGTTTGCACACCGCAACGTCGATGCCTGCTTGCCGCGCGTGGCAGGCCAACGCCGCACAGGCGATCGTCTTGCCGACCCCGGTGTCGGTGCCGGTGACGACCAGGACCGTCACCGCCGCGCCACGGACAGCACGTCGGCCAGCACCTTCTCGGCCAGCGCGAGCTCGTCGCGATCCAACGACGCTCGCGCGGTGAGCCGCAGCCGCGACGTCCCAGCCGGCACGGTCGGCGGCCGGAAGCAACCCACCCGCACCCCGGCGTCCAGGCAAGCGGTCGCGGCGGCCACCGCTACCTCCGGGTCTCCCAGGATCACCGAGACCACCGCTGACTCCGGAACCTGCGGCACGTCGCAGACCTCGGCCAAGAAACGGGAATGCCGTAGCACCGTGTCCGGCCGCCACGGCTCAGCCACCAACACACGCAGCGCCGCGAGTGCCGCGCCCACCGCGGCGGGCGCCAAGCCGGTGTCGAAGATGAACGGCCGGGCGGCGTCGACGAGGTGATCCCGCACGGCCGCCGAGGCGAGCACCACCCCACCTTGGCTGCCCAGCGCCTTGGACAGCGTCGTCGTCATCACGACGTCAGACATCCCGGCCAACCCGCACTCCTGCAGCAGTCCCCGCCCGCCGACACCGCGCACGCCCAGCCCGTGGGCTTCGTCGACGATGAGCAGCGCACGATGTCGCCGGCACACCTCGTGTAACTGTTGCAGCGGCGCCAGGGCGCCGTCGGCGGAAAACACCGAATCGGTGACGACGACCGCGCGCTCCTCGTCCCGCGACGCCAACGCCGCTTCGACGGCGTCGACGTCGCGGTGCGGCGTCACCACCACCCGGGCCCGGGACAATCGGCAGGCGTCGACCAGCGAGGCGTGCGAATAGGCGTCCGACACCAGCAGCGAACCCGGTCCCGACAACCCGACTACCGCGCCGAGGTTGGCCGTGTAGCCGGACGAGAACACCAAACCCGTTGCAGCGCCGACGAATTCGGCGAGCGTCGCCTCGAGTTCCTGGTGCAGCTCGGTGTCGCCGGTGACCAGCCGTGAACCGGTCGAGCCGGCGCCCCAGGTGCGCAGCGCCTGCACCCCGCCGTCGATGACGTCGGGATGCTGGGACAGACCGAGGTAGTCGTTGGACGCCAGATCCAGTTCGGTGGCCACCGCCGGACGTGGCCGCAGCGAGCGGCGCAAGCCGGCCTGCCGGCGCTGCTGTTCCACCGCGTCCAGCCATGCCAGCGGTGAGGTGTCGGTCTCGGCTTGGGTCATGTCGGCGTTCAGCCTAGCGGGGCGAGGACGAGCGCCGGAACGGCGCGAGGAGCGAGCCACTGCTAGGCAACGAGGCGGGCCACCTCGACCATCGCCGAGGTGATCTGGGCGATGTCGTCGGTCCCACAGATGAATGGCGGCATCGCATAGACCAGGTTGCGAAACGGCCGCAGCCATACCCCGTGGTCCAGCGCGGCCGGGGTGGCGACGGCCAGATCGACCGGGCGGCCGCATTCGATGACGCCGATCGCGCCGCAGACTCGCACATCGGTCACGCCGGGCAGGGCCCGGGCGGGCTGCAGGCCGGCGGTCAGGCCCGCGTTGATCGCGGCGACGGCCGACCGCCAGTCCTGGCGCAACAGCAACTCGACGCTGGCGACCGAGACCGCGCAGGCCAGCGGGTTAGCCATGAAGGTGGGTCCGTGCATCAGCGCGCCGGCTGCGCCGGTGCTGATCGTGTGGGCGATCTCGGTCGTGCACAACGTCGCCGCCAGGCTGAGATAACCACCAGTGAGTGCCTTGCCCACGCACATGATGTCCGGGCTGACCTCGGCGTGGTCGGCCGCGAACAGCTCGCCGGTGCGCCCGAACCCAGTGGCGATCTCGTCGAAGATCAGCAAGACGCCATACCGCCCGCACATATCCCGCAGGTCGACCAGGTAGCGGGGGTCGTGAAAACGCATTCCCCCCGCGCCCTGCACCACCGGTTCGACGACGACGGCCGCGAGTTCCTCGGCGTGCTCGGCCAGCCGCGCCTCGAAGGCCGCGCTGTAGTGCGGGTCGTAGTCGCGCGGCACCTGCGGGGCGAACACTTGGTCGGTCAACACGTCGGTCCAGAGCGAATGCATGCCGCCGTCGGGGTCGCAGATGCTCATCGGCGTAAAGGTGTCGCCGTGGTAGCCGCCGCGCCAGGTCATCAGCCGCTTCTTGCCGTACTGGCCGCGGCTGCGCCAATACTGCAGCGCCATCTTCACCGCGACTTCCACCGACACCGACCCGGAGTCACAGAAGAACACCGTCTCCAGCCCGGCCGGGGTGATGACGACCAGCAGCTGGGCCAGCCGCGCCGCCGGCTCATGGGTCAGCCCACCGAACATGACGTGGTTCATCTCGCCCAGCTGGGTGGTCAGCGCGGCGTCGAGCACGGGATGGCCGTGCCCGTGGATCGCGGTCCACCACGAGCTCATCGCGTCGAGCACCTGGATCGGCTTGCCGTCGCGGATCAGCGTCAGCCATGCGCCGCGGGCGCCGACCGCCACTACCGGCGGCACGGTTTCGGCGCCGATCGTGCTGTAGGGATGCCAGAGGTGGGCGGCATCGATCGCGCTGATCTGCTCAGGAGTCAACGCGGGCACGAAGACCGAGCGTAATCCAGCCGACCACCGGCCATCGGTCGCAGAACCACCGGCCATCGGGGAGCATTGACCAGCATGAGCCTCCCGCATCGGCCCCACGACGCCGATTCAGGGCCGCTGTCCGACGAGCAGGAACCACCGAAACGGCGGCTACGGCTTGAGCTCTGGGACGTGATGTGCACGCTGGCGGTATGGACAGTGGCGGTCGTCGTAGCCACCACAACGACGTGGCCGTCGCGGCTGTACGGCTTTACCGCCGACATCTGTGCGACGGATAACTGCCCACCGGCGCCATTCGGAATCAATTACTGGATCTACCCGGTGGTGTGGGGCGGTCTGGGTGCGGCGTGTGCCGCGGCGGTCATCGGCCCGTTCGTGTCGCTGGTGAAGGGCTGGTACATGTTCTTCTGGCCGCTGCTGGCTATTGCGATTGTCGCCGTCTGCTCGGTCGCCGGCTCGGTGCTGACCGCCTTCAGCGAACGCTATTCGGGCTGAGGACGCGGCAAAGGCCTGAGACCGAAATCACAACCGGCCGCGAACAATTCGGCGATGGTCTGCTGGCGGTCTCTCTTCGGTCACGGTCTGGCAAAAAAACCTTCGCGGAGCCGCCCTGCTATGGCACCCCGGCCTCTCCGTTGTCAAAGTGTTTGTAGTGACTGTTGTGACTGCAGTGACGGCGGGCAGCGCGAAATCCCAACGCGCCGACGCCGAGAGAGAGGTGGAGTCGAATGAAGCGCAGCTACGCCGCCGCGATCGGGGCGGCCGTGTTGGCGGCTCCGTTCGTGGTCACGCCGATGGCAAGCGCTGACACGAACGTCGTGTCAGCCAGCCACCAGCAGGCCATCAACTACGTGATCCAGCGAGCACTTTCCCAGCGCGGGGTGCCTTACCTCTATGGCGGCGGCAACGTCGCAGGCCCCACCCGCGGCACCGGCCTGCATGCCAACACCGCCGGGTTCGACGCCTCCGGCCTGGTCCAGTACGCCTTCGCAGGTGCCGGCATCAAGATGCCGCGGACCTCGGGCGAGCAGTGCAACGTCGGGCGGAAGGTCCCGCCGGCGCAGGCACGCCCCGGCGACTTGATCTGCTATGGCCCCGGCGGCACCCAAAGCGTCGCCATCTACTTGGGGAACGGGCAGATGGTCGAGGCCACCGAGCCGGCGGTGACGGTTTCCCCGGCGCGCACCAGCAACATGACGCCCTATCTGACGCGGATCATCGACGGCTAATCCTCCAGCCGTGTTCGCCGGGCCTGCCCGGCCACCGGACGCAAATTCACCCCGTAGGGCCAACATTCGGGTACGTCAGCGTCCGCT
>NZ_DASRBZ010000473.1:0-6016 GCF_035653355.1 Mycobacterium sp.
TGCCGACCAGGCTGCGGGTTGCCTTCGCGACGACGTCTTCGGCTTGCGGTACCAATCCGCTCAGCCGGGGCCGGTAGACCTCGACGACGAGGCAACGACGTTCGGTGTGGAAGGAGAAGCTGCGTCCGTCACCGACGTGCCCGTATCCGCTCGCGAAGATCCCGGTCGACATGTCCTCGATGGTGAACTCGAGGCCGGAAAACTGACGGTCTTCGGCGACGGTCATGAGCGCCGCTCCTCCTCATCGCTGCGCTCTGCATCGTCGCCGGCGCGGGTCATGGGTGGACCATACCTTCGGCGATGCACGGGATCTGGGTGGCGGGCCCGGGACGCGGCCAACAGTGTTCCTTAGAATCGGAGCCCAGTCCCAGGTTCTGTTGCATGGTCTAAGAGTTACCCGGTGGTGCGAATCTGTAAACCCCAAGATCGCCGTCGCGTCGCCGGCCTGCTGTTTTGCGTTACCTTCGCCGCAGCCTGTTCGTCGCACGCGCTGGAGACAGCACCGCCGACCATCGCGCCGGCACAGCCCGCTCAGTCACCTCCGGTCGCGGCCAGCCCGACCGGCGTGGTGCTGCCGCTGGGTGGTCACCCGCAGGCGGCGGTGTTCGATTCGGCGACCTCGCGGCTGGCGGTGTTAAGCCCCGGTCCCGATCCGGCGGCCCCTTCGGACATCGCTGTGGTGGGCACCGCGCAGCCGCCGCGCAGCATCGCGCTGCCCGGGCCGGCGACCGCGTTGACCGCCGACGGCCGCGGCACCGCTTACCTCTCCGGACGCGGCGGGTACTTCGTCGTGGACTTGTCCGCTGGCCATACCGTGCGGGTCGACGTCGACGGCGCAGCCGACACCGACTTCATCGCGATCGCCCGGCGCGCCGACGGGAAGCTCATCTTGGGCAGCGCCGACGGAGCGGTGTATCTGCTCGAAAAGCCGGCCGCCGGCAGGGCCGCCGTCGCCAAACGAAACAAGCTCTTCGCCCGCGTGGACGCGGTTGTGGCACAAGGCAATACGATCGTTGTGTTAGACCGGGGTCAGACCTCGGTGACAGCGATCGGCGCCGACGGCGACGCCGACCAGGCGCTGCGCGCCGGACGAGGCGCGACCACCTTGGCCGCCGACCCGCTGGGCCGGGTGCTGGTTGCCGACACCCGCGGCGGCCAGCTGATGGTGTTCGGGGTCGACCCGCTGATCTTGCGCCAGGCCTACCCGGTGCGGCAGGCGCCGTACGGTCTGGCAGGCTCGCGCGGACTCGCTTGGGTATCGCAAACAGCAACGAATATGGTCATTGGTTACGATCTGACCACCGGAATACCCGTCGAAAAGGTACGTTACCCAACCGTGCGGCAACCTAACTCGCTGGCCTTTGACGATGCTTCGGGCACGTTGTACGTGGTGTCGGGGTCGGGTGATGGAGTCCAGGTCATCGAACATGCGGCGGGCCGGCGTTGAGCGCGGCGCGCCGCAGCCGGTTACCCGCTGAGTGGACGACGGAGATGTCCGACGAGTACGAGTGGGTGCCGTTGCGCCTGCCACCGGAGGTGACCCGGGTCAGCGCGTCGACGCGGCTATCGATCGAGGCGGAGTACCGCGGCTGGGAGTTGACGCGGGTGCGGCTTTACACCGACGGGAGCCGGCGGGTGTTGTTGCGCCGTAAGAAGCCTTCCCTCGACCGGCGGCCCGACCAGCCGGAACTGTGAATCGAGCGCGCGAAAGCGAGCATCGGTTATACCGCGTGGCGCGCCCGCTGCTGTTTTTGCTTCCGGCGGAACAGGTTCACCGGCTTGTCTTCGCGGCGCTTCGCGCTGTGACCGCTGCTCCCCCGCTACGCCGACTACTGCACCGGCTGTTGGCGCCGAGGGATCCGGTGCTCGCCAGCACCGTGTTCGGAGTGCGGTTCCCGGGACCGCTCGGGCTGGCGGCCGGGTTCGACAAGGACGCCACCGGACTGCACATCTGGGGGGCGCTGGGGTTCGGCTACGCCGAGGTCGGCACCGTCACCGCCGAGCCGCAGCCGGGTAATCCTGCTCCGCGGTTGTTTCGGCTCCCTTCCGACCGGGCGCTGCTGAACCGCATGGGGTTCAACAACGACGGTGCCGGCCAGTTGGCGATCCGGCTCGCACGACATCGTCCCGACGTGCCGGTCGGTGTCAATATCGGCAAGACCAAGGCGACTCCGTCCGAGAATGCCGCCGAGGACTACCGGACCAGTGCCCGCCTGGTCGGCCCGCTGGCGTCGTATCTGGTGGTCAACGTCAGCTCCCCCAACACACCGGGGCTACGGGACTTGCAGGCGGTGGAGTCCCTGCGCCCAATCTTGGCCGCGGTTCGCGCCGAGACGTCCAAGCCGGTGCTGGTGAAGATCGCGCCCGATCTGTCCGATGCCGACATCGACGCCATTGCAGACCTGGCCGTCGAGCTCGGCTTGGCCGGCATCGTGGCCACCAACACCACCATCGTGCGCGACGGCCTGGCCAGCAGCGGTGTGGCCGAGCTGGGCAGCGGCGGCATTTCGGGGCCGCCGCTGGCATGCCGGGCCACCGAGATACTGCGGCGGCTGTACGAGCGGGTCGGCGACCGGTTGGCGCTGATCAGCGTCGGCGGCATCGAAACCGTCGACGACGCCTGGGAACGCATCACGGCGGGAGCGTCACTGTTGCAGGGCTACACCGGCTTCATCTACGGAGGCGGCTTGTGGCCCAAGCACATCCACGACGGGATCGCGCGCCGCCTCCGCGACGGCGGGTTCACGTCGCTGAGCGAGGCCGTCGGGTCGGCAGCGCACTGATGACCGCCGCCGAGTGTGGAGTTGTGTCACGCTCCAAGCCGCATGGCGTCCAATAAGTCCACACTCGGCGCGCAGTTACCGCTGCTCGTAGGTGCCGTAGATGACCGCCCGCGCGAGGGCGTGCTGGAACAACTGGAACCCCAGAAACGCGGGGCTGGCGTCCTCGGTGAGGTCGAGTTTTTCCACGCCCACCGCATGGACGGTGATGTAGTAGCGGTGCGGGCCGTGGCCGGGCGGCGGAGCGGCGCCGACGTAGCGGCGCATGCCCGCGTCGTTGACCAATGTCAGCGCACCACCGGGCAGTTCACGTCCGTCGCCCACGCCCTCGGGTAGCTCGGTGACGTTCGCCGGCAGGTTGGCCACCGCCCAGTGCCAGAACCCGGACAGAGTCGGCGCATCAGGGTCGTAGACGGTGACCGCGAAGCTGCGGGTCTCGTCGGGAAAGCCCGACCAGCTCAGCTGCGGGCTGACGTCCTCGCCGCCGGCGCCCATGATGCCGCTGATCTGGGCGGTGGCCAGCGGCTGGCCGTCGGTGATCGACTTCGATGTCAGTGCGAACGACGGCAACTTGGGCAGCCGGGCATAGGGGTCAGGCGGTGTGGCCATGGTCAGTCCTCTCGTCTCGTCAGCAGTGTGTCAGAAAATTCGCCAGCACTTGGGTGCCGAACCTCAGCGCGTCCACGGGTACCCGCTCGTCGACGCCATGGAACAGCGCAGAAAAATCGAGGTCCGGCGGCAACCGCAGCGGGATGAACCCGAAACAGCGAATACCTAAGCGGGCGAAGGCTTTTGCATCTGTTCCGCCGGACAGCATGTAGGGCACGGTCCGAGCCTCGGGATCGACGGCTAGCAGCGCGGCGTTCATGGCGTCGACGAGGTCGCCGTCGAAGCTGGTCTCATAGGACGGCAGATCCCTGATCCATTCGCGGGTCACGTCCGGGCCGATCAGCTCGTCGACTTCCGCCTCGAACGCCGCCTGCCGCCCGGGAAGCACACGGCAGTCCACCATGGCCTCCGCGGTGGCCGGGACGACGTTGGCCTTGTAGCCGGCCTTGAGCATCGTCGGGTTGGCCGTGTCGCGCAGGGTGGCCTTCAGGATGCGCGCAATAGGGCCCAGCTTGTCGATCGCCCCTTCCAGGTCGGGGGAATCGGCGTCGAAGGCGTGCCCGGTCTCCTCACCGACAGCGGCCAGGAACTGCACGACGGTGTCGCTGAGCACCAGCGGGAACCGGTGTCGGCCCAGCCGCGCGACCGCTTCGGCGAGCACCGTGACCGCGTTGTGGTCGTGCACCATCGAGCCGTGCCCCGCCTTGCCCCGGGCGGTCAGCCGCATCCACTGCAGCCCCTTCTCGGCGGTCTCGATCAGATACAGCCGACGTTCGCCGCCGTCGCGGCGCGGCACCGTCAGCGAAAAACCACCAACTTCGCCGATCGCTTCACTCACCCCGGCGAACAGGTCGGGGCGATTGTCGACCAGCCACTGCGCGCCGAACTTGCCGCCGTTCTCCTCGTCGGCGACGAACGCGAACACCAGGTCGCGGGGTGGCACGATGCCGGCCCGCCGGAACTGGCGAGCCACGACGATCATCATGCCGACCATGTCTTTCATGTCGACCGCGCCGCGGCCCCAGACATAGCCGTCCTCGACGGCGCCGGAGAACGGGTGCACGCTCCAATCGGCCGGCTCGGCCGGCACCACGTCGAGATGACCGTGGACCAGCAGAGCGCCGCGCGAACTATCCGCGCCCGCCAGCCGGGCGAACACATTTCCGCGGCCGGGCGCACCGGACTCGACGTATTCGACCTGGTAGCCGACTTCGTCCAGCTGGTCTGCGACCCACCGGGCGCACTCCGCCTCCCCTTTGGTGGTCTCCGGGTCACCGGTGTTGGTGGTGTCGAACCGGATCAGCGTGCTGACGACGTCCACCACGTCGTCGACTGGCAATCCGGCAGGAACCGTCACAGTCACCTTTCCTACCATTGGCGGGGTCACCTCCACCGAATTGCGCGGCTCTGGTGCGGGCGGGCACCTCATCCGCAAGCTCGCCGCGCTAGTTTGGGTCGGTAGAGGCCAATCCGATAGCCTTAGCTGCCACAATTGTTGGTCCGGTCCGAGTGGCGGAATGGCAGACGCGCTAGCTTGAGGTGCTAGTGCCCTATTACTGGGCGTGGGGGTTCAAGTCCCCCCTCGGACACACATCTGATGGTCGACGGCCCGAGCTCAGGCGGCCACACGCGAGGGTGCCGTCGCCCCGGTAATGCGCAGTGTCGGCGTTTCGGCGCTGGGTTTAGACAGTCGGCCTTCACCGACGCGCTATAGCGCACATTGCCCTTTCGAATGGGCTGTCCTGGAACGGATTTCGGTGGCAGTGCATCGGTGATGGAGTGCTCGTCGCGCCGACTACCGCGCCAATCAACGCCGCCACTTGTGCTTTTCGGATAAGCCGTAGAACGGGCGCCGCTAGGATCGTGCGATGACGTCCTCGGCGCTGCGGCGGCCGCGGCACAAATCAGTGGTAATCACCGGCGCGTCAAGCGGACTCGGTCGGGCGGCTGCCTTGCACCTCGCCGATCTCGGGTATCGGGTGTTCGCGGGCGTGCGGTCAGAGTCCAGCGCCGACGACCTAATCAATCTGCCCCCGTCGGCCGGAGAATTGATCCCGGTGCTACTGGACGTCACCGACGCAACCTCGATCGCGCAGGCCGGTGACTACGTGGAACTGCGGTGTGCCGACACCGGACTGTGGGCCGTGGTGAACAACGCCGGTGTCTGCGTCAGTGCACCATTAGAGTGCCTTCCGATCGACGCACTGCGCGCTCAGCTCGAAACAAATCTCATTGGGGCGCTTGAGATTACACAACGTTTCCTGCCGTTGCTGCGCGCCTCCAAGGGCCGAATCGTCAACGTCAGCTCCAGTATCGGCAACGTCGCACCGCCATTTTTCGGTGCGTATGCGGCAGCCGAGTTCGGCAAAGAAGGGTTAAGTGATGCACTGCGCCGCGAATTGCGGCCACTGGGGGTACACGTGTCGGTGATCCAGCCGGGCGTAGTGGAAACGCCGATCTGGCGCAAGCTGCGCGCCTCGGCCGAAGAGATCATCGCCACGGCCCCCGCCGAAGTTGCCGCCGCGTATCGCAGCCGATTCACCGCTTTTCTCGACGCCAACGAAACCCACGTCTACGCGAGCAAGACCACACCGATGCAGTACGCCAACGCGGTTGCCGCCGCCTTG
>NZ_DASRBZ010000474.1:0-8786 GCF_035653355.1 Mycobacterium sp.
TCCCTGAAACGTTTCGCCGACACCTACATCCACTCCGGCTGGCAGGACTGACCATGACTGACACGCAGACCAAGACCGAGCATCCCGCCCACGCGGCCGGCCGTCGCTCACGAGAAGCGGTGCAGGCCAAGGACAAGCAAGCCTGGCTGGAGGTGTTCGCCGACGACGCCATTGTCGAAGACCCCATCGGCCCTTCGGCTTTCGACCCCGAGGGCAAAGGGCACCGTGGTCGAGACGCGATCTCCGCGTTCTGGGACAAGGCGATTGCCCCGACCGACAAGATCGAGTTCAATTTCCGCGACACCTTCCAGTGCGGCAACGAAGAAGCCAACGTCGGCAACATCGTCATCACTATGGGCGGACACCAGATCACTGCCGAAGGGGTGTTCACCTATAAGGCCAACGGTGACGGCAAGCTGGTCGCGCTGCGCGCCTACTGGGAGATGGACCGAGCCGCCGCCACCGCGCGGCCGGTTTAACTGGGTCCGTCCGCCTCAACCGGCTCCAGGCCCGACACATAGCGTCGGGCTAAGTCCTGGTAGGCCTGCGGGTTCACTTTCACCCAGGTCTCAGCGCTGGTCCCCGCGATGGGGCCTTTGACGCTGGCGGGTGACCCCACCACCAGCACCTCGGCCGGAATCTGCGTGCCGGCCAGCACCAGCGCCCCGGCCGCGACCATGCTGCGAGCGCCGATCACTGTGCCGTCGAGGATCGTGGCGTGGTTGGCAATCAGCGCCTCAGCACCCACATGAACGCCGTGCAGCATGCACATGTGTGCCACCGTCGCCCCTGGACCGATGTCGACAGGGATGCCGGGAGGCGCGTGCAGCACCGAGCCGTCCTGAACGTTCGCGCCTTCCCGCACGACAATCGGCGCGTAGTCGCCCCGCAGCACGGTGTTGAACCACACCGACGCCCCCGCCTCGATGGTGACGTCGCCGATCAGGCTCGCGGTCGGGGCGACGAATGCGGTCGGATCGACTTTCGGCGATCGGCCCTCGAAGGCAAACAGCGGCATCGTTCACATATACCGCAGGCCGGATATAGCCGCAGGCCCGGTGCGATCGCCCGACTCCTCCTCAGACCGCCCATGGTGTGCATCGTCGCCCGGCGGCCACCGTCGTTGCACTATCCGGGACGAAAACTGTAACGTGTTCTAGTTAGAAGCTGACGATGTGGGAGGTGTCATGGCTACCGAGACGGCCGGCATCCGCGAGATCGACACCGGCACCCTGCCCGACCGGTACGCCCGCGGTTGGCACTGCCTCGGCCCAGTCAAGGACTACCTGGACGGCAAGCCGCACGGCATTGAGGCGTTCGGCACCCATCTCGTCGTGTTCGCTGACTCACACAACGAGTT
Organism: Mycobacterium sp.; assembly: GCF_035653355.1. Taxonomy (GTDB): domain Bacteria; phylum Actinomycetota; class Actinomycetes; order Mycobacteriales; family Mycobacteriaceae; genus Mycobacterium. The sequence continues at coordinate 1,361 of NZ_DASRBZ010000474.1, forward strand.
GCACGTCCTCGACGGCTACTGCCGGCACATGGGCGGCAATCTCGCCCAGGGCACCATCAAAGGCGACGAAGTCGCCTGCCCGTTCCACGACTGGCGCTGGGGCGGCGACGGTAGGTGCAAGCTGGTCCCCTACGCCAAGCGCACCCCGAAGCTGGCGCGCACCCGGTCCTGGCACACGGATGTGCGCGGCGGCCTGCTGTTCGTCTGGCACGACCACGAGCGCAACCCGCCGCAGCCCGAAGTGCGAATTCCAGAGATCCCGGAGGCGCACAGCGACGAGTGGACGGACTGGCGGTGGAACTCGCTCCTGATCGAGGGCAGCAACTGCCGCGACATCATCGATAACGTCACCGATATGGCGCACTTCTTCTACATCCATTTCGGTCTGCCGACGTATTTCAAGAATGTGTTCGAGGGCCACATCGCGTCGCAGTACCTGCACAATGTCGGGCGCCCAGATGTCGACGACATGGGGACTACCTACGGTGAGGCGCATCTGGATTCGGAGGCTTCCTACTTCGGGCCGTCGTTCATGATCAACTGGCTGCACAACACCTACGGTGATTACAAGGCCGAGTCGATCCTGATCAACTGCCACTACCCGGTGACCCAGAATTCGTTTGTGTTGCAGTGGGGTGTGATCGTCGAAAAGCCCAAGGGGCTCGACGACGCGACCACCGACAAGCTTGCTGCTGCGTTCACCGACGGTGTCAGCAAGGGCTTCCTGCAAGATGTCGAGATCTGGAAGCACAAGACCCGCATAGACAATCCTCTGCTGGTCGAAGAAGACGGCGCCGTTTACCAGATGCGTCGCTGGTATCAGCAGTTCTACGTCGATGTCGCCGATGTCACCCCGGATATGACCGACCGGTTCGAGATCGAAGTGGACACCACCAAGGCGAACGAGTTCTGGCAAGCCGAGGTCGAGGAAAACCTGCGGCGCAGAGCCGAAGAAGAAGCGAAAGGGCAAGCTACCCAGCCGTCACGATGACCGCGGACAACGAGCCGAGCGTTCCCGACATCGATCAGCTGGCACGATCGATGCTGGCGCTGCACGGCGCGCACGGCGATGAGCATCCAGTGCGGCAGCGCGGCAACCGCGGCTCTACCGCGCCCGTCGTCCCCTCCGACCCCAAACGTGCTGAGGCGCTGCGCGAAGCCACGCAACGTGACAGAGAGCGGTATCTCAGCTGGGGCTTGCAGCCCGTCGATTGCCGCTTCTGCCACGTCTCGGTGCTCGTCAGGAGGCTAGGACCCGGACATACGTCGGTGCAATGGAATTCGCAAGCAGCCCAGCGCTGCGCCTACTTCGCGGAAGTGAGGGAAGCCGGTGGTGACACCGCACGCATTCCCACGTGCCCGAAGCTGGCCGACAGCATCGATCATGCGATCGCCGAGGGCATTTTGGAGCCGGCGCCGTCCGCTCCCCCTCCGGGCGACGGCTGAGTTCCCGTTACAGGCCGGCGAACCGCTCCTTGACCGACTCGGCGGTCAGCCCATAATCAGCTAGCGAGTAAGTGTGTTTGGGCGCCCGCGGCCCGCTCTGGCTCTCGGCGTGGCTTTTCTCCATGGCAGCCCGTGCATCGTCGGTAAGCGTCAGCCCAAAGTGACGGTAGATCGCCTCTACGGTGCCGATGGGATCGGCGACAAAATCGGCGTAGTCGACGTCGTAGAACTGAGCCTGATCGTATTTTGCGCGCGCAGTGTTGAACCGCTCCAGCCCCCGCGACCACGTGTCCATTGAGTCGTAGCCGATCTGGGCGCCGACGTAGGTGTTCGACCATCCTTCGGTGGTGTGCTGGGCCAACGAGCACATCGAGGCCATGATCGTCTCGACCGGCCGATGCGTTTGGATGACCAGCGCGTCGGGATAAGTCGCCATCAGCGCATCCAGCGCAAAGAGATGACTGGGATTCTTGAGCACCCACCGCTTGTTCGCGTCGTTGAGACCGATCAGCTGAAGGTTTTTGCGGTGTCGCCGATATGCCGGCGTCCAGTCCTGCCGGGACAGCCACTGCGCATAACTGGGCAGGTGGGCCAGCGTTTCGTACGACACCGAATGAAACGACTGTCGCAGCAGCTGCCAGCACTCCTCCAGTTCGTCAGCGGCCATGAAATGAAGCCCGGTGTATTCCGGATTCTCCTGATGATGCTTGGTGAACCGCGCGTCGATTTCGCGATGGATCGGGTTGGATTCCCAGGTTTCGCGTGGTGGGCGGGGCTGCGGGTATTCGGTCAGCCACATCTGCAGACCCTGATGGGCCGGGTCGGCGCCTAGCAGCCGGTGCAGCGCCGTCGTGCCGGTGCGCACCAAGCCGGTGACGAAGATCGGGCGCTCGATTACGACGTCGGCATGCTCGGGATACTGCTTCCACGCCGCCTCCGACAGCAGCCTGGCCACCAGCGCGCCGCGCAGGAAGAACCGGTTCATCTTGCTGCCCAACGGCGTTAGGTCGGCCTCGCGTCGATAGGAGTCGAGCAGCACGGCCAGTGCTTCGCGGTAGTTGTCGTCCTCGGTGCCGAAATCGTCAAGCCCGGTCACCTTGGTGGCCGAGGCGTGCAGCTCGTCGACGGTGCCGACGTCGGTGCGCCCAGTCATGAGTGCGCCGCCTCCTCGTCATCGCTCCGTTCTGCATCGTCGGCGGCGGTCATCACGCTTTGTACTCCCCGCAGTTGACGTCCAGCGTCTGGCCGGTGATGCCACTGGCGAGGTCACTCGCCAAGAACACGATCGCTGAAGCGACTTCGTCCTCGGTGGGCAGCCGCTTCAGGTCGGAGTTCGCCGCGGTGGCGGTGTAGATCTGCTCCACCGTGGTGCCGTACTTGCCGGCCTGGTGCTCGAAGTAACCCTTGAGCGTGTCGCCCCAGATATAGCCAGGCGCAACCGAATTGACGCGAATTCCTTGCTCACCGAGTTCGCTGGCCAGCGACTGCGACATGGCCAGCAGCGCGGACTTGGCCATCTTGTAAGCGCCGTACTTCGGCTGGGAGTGCCGGATCACCATGGAATTGACGTTGACGATCGCGCCTTTGGTCTCCGCCAGCGCCGGTGTGAAGCCCTGGATCAGCCGCAGCGCACCGAGCACGGTGAGCTCGATCGCGTCGCGGATGTGCTGAAACGACGTGCCCGCCAACGGCTTCATCGACGGCACCCGAAACGCGTTGTTGATCAGCACGTCGACCTTGCCGTAGGCGGCCAGCGCGGAGTCGACGAGGTTTTTCACCTGGTCGTCGTCGGTGATATCAGTGGCAACCGCCACCGCGCGGTGGCCGGTGTCGGTGATCTGCTTGGCGACGTCGTCCAGGCGTTCGGCGGTACGGGCCGCCAGCACCAGATCCGCTCCGTCGCGGGCACATCGGCGTGCAAGCGTGCTGCCGAGCGCGGGACCCACGCCGCTGATCACGACTACCTTGCCGTCAAGCATTCCGGGCATTGTCACCCCAGCATTCTGTTAGCAATCTGCTGCTGGCGCAGAGCAATTCGTGCGCGCCAGTCTTCTTGGGAAATCTTGTTGTGCTCGTAATACGGCAGCACGCCAGAAATTGCGTCGAAATCGACGAGGTCGACCGTGGGCCCGTCGGCCTCGGTGAGCTCACGCGATACGCGTTGCCAGCGGAACTGCAGGAAGCCGCGCCGATGGCCGAGCGTCTCCACCCAGTTGGTGACGCCGGGATTCTGGTCGGCGACCACGATGCGAACCTTGCCGTCCGGATCGGGTTGGGCCTGTGTTGCATTCAGTGAAGTCTGGTGGTTGATGTAGTCCAGCGAGATGTACCACATGCTGCCCAACTGGAAGCCCAGATACGGTGCGTCGCTCACCGGCACCGTGATGACCAGCGCCTGGCCGGGCTGCAAGTCGAAATGCCCGGCCGAGGAGTACTGCGTGGCGAGCCCGCCGGGAGTCAGCCGGGGCGCCACCATGGTGTTGACCGGGATGTTGAGATAGAACCATTGCGGGAACTGCAGCCAGGTCTTCACCCGCTGGACCAGTTGCTTTCCGGCTGCGGCATAACGCTTTTCGATGGTTTGGCGGGTCAGCGGCGGTGGCGCGGTCCCGGCGGTGTCCAGTCTGGAAATCGCCACCGTGCCGCGCTGCTGCGACCAGTCCCCGTACACCTCACGGATCACCAGTTGCCCTGGCGTCGTTGGGCGCAGCCGCCACTGGAAGCTGCCGTCCTCGGCGATGTCGAGTTCGCGGTCGTCGAAGGCGACCTGGCTGCCGGGCACGTTGTCGTCGGTGTACTCGCCGCCGAGCAGCTGGAAACTCAAGTCGGTGGTGGTGCCGCGCAGGCCGGTGACGACGTAGTCGTGGTCGGGAAGCACGCGAGTGCCGAAGTACAGGGTGTCCGGGTTGTCCAGGCCCATCTTGGTGAACGGCCCGGTGCCCGACAGCAGGAACGGGTGGTCGCGCTCGTGGTTGAAAGCCATATGCGTGCAGGCCTCGACGCAGCCCGCCAGGTATTGCAGTCCTTCGAGCAGGTCGGCTTCGGTCTCGATGTGCGGGGCGGCGGCGACGAGTTTCTCGGCCTCGGCGATCGCGGAGGCTAGCGGCTCAGAAAAGGACGCAGCGGACACGCCTAGACGCTAGAACGTGTTCTATTTTTCGTCAATGGGCGAACATTCCAGGGTGTCGGCCACGGCGGTTACGGACGAGACCGACTCACTACGGTGCGCACTGCTGCGATAGATCGATCAGATGCTGCCGCACATCCGGATGCCGGTTCAGATAGTCGATGACGCTGCCGTTGCCGCCCTCGGCCTGCGACCTGGCCTGCAGCTGCTGGTGGAGGTCCGGGTGCTTTTGCAGGTACTGGTCGATCGAGTCACCGACGGTCTGGTTGCACGGCGGATCTGCGTTGGCTGTGCCCGCCAGGGGTAGCGCGATCACCGTCGCGGCGGTCGCAGTTAGTAGCCCGCCAGCAAGCCGGCCGTACAGCCCGCGGCCACGGGTGCCGACTGTCTTGGATGTGCTCATGGGGCCAGGTTACTCGCGCTACCTTTGCATGGCCTGTGCGCGCCGTTCCGAGGAGCGGCAGGCAGCGCTTAGTTCAGTGCGTGACGACCTGCCCCTGCTGCTGCTCACGCTTGATTTCCAGCGCGATGTCGATCAGCTGGTCTTCTTGCCCGCCGATGAGTTTGCGCTGACCAGCCCGATACAACAGCGCCGACGCGGGCACGCCGTAGCGTTCGGCCTGCCGGACGGCGTGCTTGAGAAAGCTGGAGTACACCCCGGCGTAGCCCATGATCAGCGCGTTGCGGTCGAGCAGGCATTCGGCCGGCATGGCCGGGCGCACCACGTCTTCCGCGGCGTCGGCGATGTCGAAGAAGTCGATGCCGGTCTTGACGCCGATCTTGTCGAACACCCCGATCAACGCCTCGACCGGAGCATTGCCCGCGCCCGCGCCGAAGCGCCGGCACGACCCGTCGATCTGCTTGGCGCCCGCTCGCACGGCCTCGACCGAATTGGCCACTCCCAAACCCAGATTCTCGTGCCCGTGGAAACCAACCTGGGCGTCGTCGCCGAGCTCGGCGACCAACGCCGCGACCCGGTCCCGCACACCTTCGAGGACCAGCGCGCCGGCGGAGTCAACGACGTAGACGCACTGGCAGCCCGCGTCGGCCATGATCCGGGCTTGCTTGGCAAGTTTCTCCGGCGGAATCGTGTGGGCCATCATCAAGAACCCGACGGTTTCCAGGCCCAGCTCCCGGGCCAGCCCGAAGTGCTGGATGGACACGTCGGCCTCGGTGCAGTGAGTGGCGATCCGGCAGATCGACCCGCCGTTGTCCTGAGCTTCTTTGATGTCGTCTTTTGTGCCCACCCCAGGCAGCATCAAAAACGCGATCCTGGCCTCTTTCGCGGTTTCGGCGGCGAGCTTGATCAGTTCCTGCTCCGGGGTTTTGGAGAAGCCGTAGTTGAACGACGATCCGCCCAAGCCGTCGCCGTGGGTCACCTCGATCACCGGCACACCGGCGGCGTCCAGGGCTGCCACGATGGCGCCGACTTCGTCTTTGGTGAATTGATGGCGTTTGTGGTGCGACCCGTCGCGCAGCGACGTGTCGGTGATCCGGATGTCCCAAATGCTGTTCGTCATCGCGCACCTCCCGCGACGCTTAACGTCTCCTTGGCGATCTCCTCGCCGACCTTGGTGGCCGCCGCGGTCATGATGTCCAGGTTGCCCGCATACGGCGGCAGGTAATCGCCGGCGCCTTCGACCTCGATGAATGTCGTGACCAAAGCCTGGCCGCCGGAGTTGATCGACGGCTCGTCGAACTGCGGCTCGTTGAGCAGCCGGTATCCCGGCACGTAGGTCTGCACCTCTTCGACGACGTCGTGAATGGACTTGGCGATGGCGTCGCGGTCGGCGTCCTCGGGGATCGCGCAGAAGATGGTGTCCCGCATAATCATTGGCGGCTCTGCCGGGTTCAAGATGATGATCGCCTTACCGCGCTGCGCGCCGCCGATCGTCTCTACACCGCGGGCAGTGGTCTTGGTGAACTCGTCGATGTTGGCCCGGGTGCCAGGCCCGGCCGACACCGAGGCGACCGACGCGACAATCTCGGCGTAGGGCACTTGGACGACGCGTGACACCGCGTACACGATCGGGATGGTCGCCTGGCCGCCGCAGGTGATCATGTTGACGTTGGGAGCATCGAGGTGCTCGCGCAGATTCGCCGGCGGGATCACGGCGGGGCCGACCGCGGCCGGCGTGAGGTCGATGGCCCGGATCCCGGCCTCGGCATATTTCGGCGCGGCTGCCTTGTGCACGTAGGCGCTGGTGGCCTCGAACAGCAGGTCCGGTTTTTCCGGTTGCGCCAGCAGCCAGTCGACCCCCTCGTGTGTGGTCTCCAGGCCTAGCTTGCTTGCCCGCGCCAGGCCTTCGCTTTCCGGGTCGATGCCCACCATCCAGCGCGGCTCCAGCCACTCCGAGCGCAGCAGCTTGTACAACAGATCGGTGCTGATGTTGCCCGACCCGACAATGGCGACTGAAGCTTTGGACGGCATGAACGCTCCTCTTATTCGAAAGACAACCGCACCGACCCCAACCGGTCGAACTCCGCGACGAAATTATCGCCGGGCCGGGCGTCGATGGCTCGCGTGCACGAGCCGGGCAACACGATGTCACCGGCCTTGAGCCGTACACCAAAACTTTCCACCTTGCGGGCCAGCCAGGCCACCGCCGTGACCGGATTGCCCAATACGGCGTCGCTGCGGCCCTTGGCCACCACCTCGCCGTTGCGGGTCAGCACCGCTTCGATCCCGGTGATGTCCACATCGGCGGGCGAAACCCGGGCCTCGCCGAGCACGAAGCCCGCAGAGGAGGCGTTGTCGGCGATGGTGTCGCACAATGCGATCTTCCAGTCGGTGATCCGGGTGTCGATCAACTCGATCGCCGGGGCGAAGGCAGCCGTCGCCTGCAGGACGTC
>NZ_DASRBZ010000475.1:0-6024 GCF_035653355.1 Mycobacterium sp.
CCAGAGCCGTTCCATACACTTGACCTACACGTCCTCGAAATCGACGACGACGAACGGATTGTGGGCGGCGCCGTATTCGACATCGATGACATGGACGCCGCTTTCGCAGAGCTCGATGCCCGCTATGTCGGCGGCGAAGCCGCCGCTCATGCGCACACGTGGTCGGTTATTGCGCAGGCCTACGCGGCAATCAATAGGCGCGAACTCCCCGAGTTCAAACCGGATTGGCTGAATATCGATCACCGTCGGGGGACAGCGTTCGCAGCCGGTGAAATGACCGCGTACACCGAGGCACTGTGGGACCAGGTACCGGACCTCAGGGTCTACATCGAGGCCGTGCATCGGCTGAGCGACGTTGGAGCGGTCGTCGGCCAAGCGGCAAATGGGACATCGCAACAGGGCTTCGAGGCAGAGTGGCGAGAAATCGGCCTTGTGACCGTCGACAGCGACCGGATCAACCGCATTGAGCTGTTTGACGAGGCAGACCTCGATGCCGCGCTTGCCCGCTTCGAACAACTCAGCAGGCCCGCACCACGGCTGGCAAACGCGGCCAGTCAGGCGTACGACCGTCTCAATTCGTACTTCGCCCGCGACTGGGATGCGATGGCGAAGCTCATGGCAGACGACTTTTCGATCGACGATCGTCGTCGAGTGGTGGGTGAAGCAGTTCCACGCGATCGAGACGGCCAGATGGCAAATATGCGCGCGGGTGTCGACCTCGGGTTCACGACTTTGACGTCCACCGCGATTGCAACCAGGGGACGGCGGCTCCTACTTGCGCGTGCTCGCTGCTCGACCGACGATCAAGGCCCCGAGCTGGCCTTCGTGGAGGTACTCTGCGTCGTCGATATCAACGACGTCAATCAGATCGCCGCAATCGTCGTGTTCGACCCCGACGACCTCGATGCCGCCTTCGAAGAACTCGACACTCGGTACGTCGCCGGAGAAGCGGCCACATACTCGCAAACGTGGTCGGCGATTGCAGGGGTATACACAAGCTTCAACCGGCATGAACTTCCAGCGACAACGCCGGACTGGGTAACCGTCGATCATCGTCCACTCGCAACTTTCGAGTACCGTGACCCGGCCGCATTCTTCCAAGCCACATGGAATCTCACGCCTCAGACCAGCATCTACATCCAGACTGTGCACCGACTCAATAGTTTTGGAGCAGTGGTTACTCATGCGGTTTATGGGACCTCGCAAGAGGGCTTCGACGCGGAGTGGCAGCAGATCAGCATTGTGACGGTGAAAGGCGGCTTGGTAAACCGATGCGAGATCTACGACGAGTCGGAGCTCGACGCCGCACTCGCGCGGTTTGACCAACTCAGTCGGCCAGCACCGCGATTTGAAAACGTGGCGAGCCAGGTAATCGACCGATTTCGGGCGTGTTTCGTGTCGCGCGACTGGGACGCCTTAAGCGAGATCCTGGCCGATGGCGTTTCCACCGACGATCGTCGTCGCGTCGTGAATGGCGGTCTGCGGCAAGGCCGCGATGCTGTGATCGCCGAGATTTCGGCACTCGCCGAGGTCGGCACAAAGACCATCGCCTCAGACATCGTCGCGGTCAGAGGCGAGCGTCTCGTGCTCACTCGCACCCGATCCTCGGGCCGCGATGAGCGACCCGAGGCCTTCCACACCGAGGTACTCAACATCGTCGAAATCGATCCCGACGAACGGATCACGGCGACTGTCAACTTCGACGTCGACGACATCGACGCCGCCTTCGAGGAACTCGATGCACGGTATATCGCTGGCGAAGCGGCCGCCTACGCACGGACATGGTCGGTTATCGCGCGGGAATGCGCCGCGTTCAACCGGCACGAACTCCCGGCAGCGGATTGGGTCACCGTCGACCACAGGCGGCTCGCCGTAATCGACGCGACCGAAGGGCAAGCAGCCATGGGCGCCATATGGGAGGTCACGCCGAACCTGAGAATGCATATCGAGGCAGTGCATCGCCTCACCAGGCTGGGAGCGGTCGCCACCTATGCGGCATCTGGAACCTCGCAAGAAGGCTTGGATGCCGAGTGGCCAATGATCCTTCTTTTAACCGTCGAAGGCGACCGAATCAACCGCTGCGAAGTCTTCGACGAGGCAGATCGCGATACCGCGCTCGCCAGATTCGACGAGCTCGATCGCCCCCCGCTAGCGCTGCCGTAAGGACCGCTCTGATACCTCAGCCCGCTCTGGCACCATTTTCTCCAACAACGTCACGACCGATCTCATATCGTCACCTCGTGAGGCGTCGAACGCTGCTAAAGCTACCGCTGGCCCTCGCAGCGGCCTCCACGGTGACGCAGGTCCCGCCCGCCGCAGCAGAGCAGAGCCGGTGGTCGCCCGACCGGGCCACGCGCTGGTACCAAGCGCAAGGTTGGCTTGTCGGCGCCAACTACATCACCTCTAACGCCATCAACCAGCTCGAGATGTTTCAGGCCGACACCTTCGACCCCCGGCGCATTGATACCGAGCTGGGCTGGGCCCAGATGCACGGGCTCAACGCTGTGCGGGTCTTCCTGCACGATCAGCTCTGGGCCCACGACCAACGAGGCTTCCAAAAACGTCTCGCCCAGTTTGTCGGCATCGCGGCGCGCCACCGCATCAAACCACTCTTTGTCTTGTTCGACTCATGTTGGGATCCCTTCCCCAAACCGGGGCGCCAGCGCGCACCCAAGCCTGGCGTGCACAACTCCGGTTGGGTGCAAAGCCCAGGCGCTGAACACGTCGATGACCTCGACTACCGTCGCACTCTGCTCAACTACGTCACGGGAGTGCTGAACCAATTCCGTACGGACGATCGCGTTTTGGGTTGGGACCTGTGGAATGAGCCCGACAATCCGGCGCGCGCGTATCGCAAGGTTGAGAGGAAAGACAAGCAGGAGCGTGTCGCCGACCTGCTGTCGCTGGCGTTCGGATGGGCGCGTTCCGTTGACCCATCTCAGCCATTAACGAGTGGCGTGTGGACTGGCGAATGGGGAGATCGCCAGCGCCGCAGCGAAATCGCTAATATTCAACTGGAAAACTCCGACGTCGTCAGCTTCCACTGCTATGGCGAACCGGCTGCCTTCGAGGCCCGGATCGCTGAACTGTCCCCATTGGGGCGGCCGATCCTGTGCACCGAGTACCTGGCTCGCACGCTCGGCAGTACCGTTGACGGAGTTCTGCCAGTTGCGAAGCGGCACAACGTTGGTGCGATCAACTGGGGTTTGGTTGCGGGAAAGACCCAGACATACTTTCCGTGGGACTCCTGGGATCACCCGTACACGGCAGTTCCGAAGACGTGGTTTCAAGACCTAGTCCAATCTGACGGACGGCCTTACCGGGACAACGAAATCCAAACGATCAGCAAGCTGAGCAGGGTCTAAGGTCACTCCAATCGGACAGCCAGCTGCTGTTCTGGGAGCGGCTGGAACCGACTGCATCAACAAGATGAGGTGGTCTTTGGGTCGAGGCCGAAGACCTGTACGGCGGCCGACTTGCCCTTCAGGGAGTGAAATGCCCGGTCGGTAAGTCCGTGCGGTCGAGCAACCAGGGCGTCGACGGACTGGTGGGTGAGAAGGATCGCGTCACCAGTAGTCTTGGTGAGTTGCTCGACGCGGGCAGCGACGTTGACGGTGTCGCCGATCAGGGTGAACTCGAGCTTTCCTCCGCCGCCGATGGTGCCTGCGATCACCTTACCGGTGTTGATCCCGATGCCGATTCGAAGCGCGCCACCGAATCGCTCGGCGACGAGGCGGTGAATCAGCACGGCGGCGCTTACAGCAGCGTCGGCATGATCTGCAAGATCGTTCGGGGCGCCGAAGACGGCCAGAGCGCCATCACCGAGGAACTTATTGACGTGCCCACCGGCGTCGACGACGGCAGGTACGACGATCTCGAACAGGGCGTTGAGGCGAGCGACCGTGTCCTCGGCGGTGTTTGCCTCGGCGAACGGTGTGAAGTCGCGGATATCAACGAACATGACGGTTACGTCGCGACGCTCACCCGTAAAGACGTCGTCGCCCTGCTGCAGTAACCGTGCCGCCAGAATTGGATCAACATAGGTCCCGAACGCTGCCTGAAGTCGTTGCCTCTCAGTCAAACCGGCCTGCATGCGGTTAAACGACGCCGCCAGCGCGCCCAGGTCATCGTCCTGATAGACCGGCAAGCGTTGGCTGTAGTCGCCGGCAGCAACGCGTTTAGTTCCTGCGGCGAGATCGCGAATGGGTTGCAGCGACGGTGAGAAGGCGGCGCCTACGGTGATCGGCACCGCGAAGCCAAGGGTCAACGCACACCCGATCACAACGGTGAGCACGGGGACCTCACTGGCCCGGTCAACAACGGCCGCCAGCATTGCGCCCGCGACGGCGAACGCGAACACGGCCGCGAGCATGGACACGTTCGACCACGCGGCAAAAGTCGGGCGAGACCGGGGCAGGGAGTCGCCGACGTCCGTGTCACCGGCGATAGCGACCCGCGCTGGGCGCAGAAGGGCTTCCGGGAAGCTATGAATAGCGATCAGCTGCACTGCCGTTCCCAGGACGGCACCCAGGATCGCGTACTGGATGATCCGCGACACGGTTCCCCCGGCGACCGCACCGACAACGACCGCTAGCACGGCAGCCCAGACAGCATTGATGCCCACCGCTCGAGCAACCACCACCCGAGTCCAGGTATAGGTGGCCTCGAGTGCCCTCACCCGATCGACCCCGTGGCCCGCTGCCCACTGCTCCATAACGCGGCTAAGGCCCAGGCCGGGAAGAATCATCACGTACACCAGCACCGGCACAGCGACAAAGGTGACGGCGGCCGCCTCGACGTAGTGAGCAGATCCCTCGAAAGCGACAACGACGAAGGACAAAACCAGGTAGATCGGCAGCACCACAGGGATCGTGATGGCGCAGAGCGCCCACGAATATCTCGTTCCGTGCCGATCCCACGCCCACTGCCAAATGCGGTCCATCACGCGAGACTAGGCGTCCGCTCAAGTGCTCGCCCTGGATTGACATCCGACCAGAAGCAACCATGATCGGTTGATCCATCATTACGTCCGTATCGTGAGGCCATGGATGCGGTTGGCCCCGACCGGCCCGATGAAGGCCCGGATTGGGTCAGCCGCCGCCGTTTGCTCCGGCTGGCCAGCGGCATCGGTTTGGCGTCTGTGGTCAGCGCCTGCTCAAGTCAGGCAGGAATGGACTCCGCCCCGAAGTCTGCGGGAGCCCCGAGGCAAGCGTCGACTCCGAGTCCTGCCGCGGCGTCGACAACCGGTGCCAGCCAGCCGAAAACTCCACCGTCGGCCCCGACAACGTCACCCCCATCCGCCCTGAGCACCACTTCGGCTCGGATGATTTGTCGAGATGCTTGGGGCGCACGACCTGCCCGCCCTGGGGGCAGACCCCACACCATCACCCGTATGACCCTTCACCACGAGGCCGTAGTCCTCGGCCAAAACCGCAACGCCCCAAGCCATCTGCGTCAGGATCAGCGATACCACCAAGACCAGCTGGGATGGATCGACATCGCGTATCACGTCGGCGTCGACCGCAATGGCAACATCTACGAACTGCGGAGTACCGAGATTGCCGGCGACACTGCGACGGACTACGACACCACAGGCCATTTTCTAGTCCTCTGCGAAGGGGACTTCGATCAAGAGGCTGTGTCGGAGGCCCAGCTTCAAGGAGCGGCTCTCGCGTTCGGATGGGCCGCACAGCAGTTTGGCATCCGTACCGATACATTGGCGGGCCATCGGGACCTAGCCCGGACTTCTTGCCCAGGCGCGACCCTCTATGCCCATCTCTCCTCGGGTGACCTCAAGCGCCGCATCGACGATCTGCTTGCCGCTGGCGGAGTAGATCTGCAGCGCTTTTGCGGACCCGATGCTGCCGCAGGAGTCGCGGCTATCGAGGCAGGCAGCTAATCATTCGCACACGCGGGCGGCGTTGCTCAATAAAACCGCAACCGCGCAGCGCGACCACGCAAGAAGTCAAGCTGCTCAACAACTCTCGGACCCCACATACCTGCCGCGTCGAGGAACACGCGACG
>NZ_DASRBZ010000476.1:0-4140 GCF_035653355.1 Mycobacterium sp.
GTCAGCATCCACGCCGACGGCGGTCCGCCGACCGGGCGCGGGTTCCACGTCAACTATTCGGCGCCGCCGCTCAACCAGGCCCAGGCGGGCCCGTCGGTGCAGTTCGCCCGGATCATGCGCGACCAGCTGCAGAGCTCGGGGATTCCGCCGGCCAACTACATCGGCCAAAACGGGCTCTACGGGCGCGCGGATCTTGCCGGGCTCAACCTGGCGCAGTATCCGGCGGTGCTCGTCGAGTTGGGCAACATGAAAAACCCGGCCGACTCGGCGCTGATGGAGTCCCCCGAGGGCCGGCAAAAGTACGCCGACGCCGTCGTCAAGGGCATCGCGGGCTTCCTCGCCAGCCAGCCCCAAGCTGGTTGACTGCCCCGAGACCGGAAACTTGAAGCCGTCATGTCGCTCGCAGTCGATCGAGGAGTCAGTTATTCTGTCCCGGCGTTTAAGTGGCCTCCAGTACGGGTTGTCAGTACGGGGGTAGGACTGTTGGAGTCATCTCGACTAGATGGTCTGGAGGACCAGTGAGCATCAATCCGTTCGACGACGAAAATGGCCGCTTCTTCGTCTTGGTCAACGACGAAGAGCAACACAGCCTGTGGCCCACCTTCGCCGAGGTTCCGGACGGCTGGCGCGTGGTGTACGGCGAAGCCGACCGTGCCTCGTGCCTGGACTACATCGAAGCGAACTGGCCCGACATCCGGCCGAAGAGCCTGCGTGACAGGCTGGCTCAGCAGCAGGCTTCGGAGAACTGAACGCCACTGGCCGACGGTCTAGCTTTCCAGTTCCTTCTTCAGGTTGGCGAGCACCTCGGCCTGGATCTTCTTCAGGCCCAACGGGGCGAACGTCTTCTCGAAGACGCCCTTGAGCCCGCCCGCCCCGGTCCAGGTGGTCTTGACGGTGACGCTGGAGCCGGGCCCTGCCGGGGCCACCGTCCAGTTGGTGACCATCGACGAGTTGGCGTCTTTTTCGATGACGGCGTGGCCGGCGACGTCGACGCTGGCTTGCACGTCGCGCACCCGGGACTTGGTGGCCTGCAACTTCCACTTGGCGACCGTGCCCTGCCCCTGACCGCCCTGCAGCACCTGATAGTCGCGGTAGTGCGAGGACAAGATTTTCGGGCGGACGTTTTTGTAGTCGGCGACGGCGGTGAGGACGGCTTCCGGCTTGGCGTTGATCAAGACGGTGCTGGCGGCGCTGACCTGTCCCATCTGGCAAGACTCCTCTGCTGTGGATGTGCTGACATCGCGTGTGCACGCTGCGACGACCGCTGTCGGGGACTAGGGTATATGTGGTGCCTGTTCCTGAAGCCGCACTGGAGGCTCATAGGGCGGGCGTCGAGCGGTTGTTGGCGAGCTATCGCTCCATCCCCGCGACGGCGTCCGTCCGACTCGCCAAGCCCACTTCGAATCTGTTCCGCGCTCGCGTCAAGCACGATGCACCGGGGCTCGACACGTCCGGGCTTACCGGCGTCATCGGGGTCGATCCGGATGCCCGCACCGCCGATGTGGCAGGGATGTGCACCTATCAGGATCTCGTCGCGGCCACGCTGCCGTACGGCTTGTCACCGCTGGTCGTGCCGCAACTGAAGACCATCACGCTGGGCGGGGCGGTCACCGGCTTGGGTATCGAGTCGGCGTCGTTCCGCAACGGTCTGCCCCACGAGTCCGTGCTGGAGATGGACATTCTCACCGGCGCCGGCGAATTGCTCACAGTGTCTCCACAGCAGCACGCTGACCTCTACCGCACGTTCCCGAATTCCTATGGGACGCTTGGCTATTCGACCAGACTGCGGATCGAGCTGGAGCCGGTCAAGCCGTTCGTGGCGTTGCGCCACGTCCGTTTCCATTCGTTAGCCGAGATGGTGGCGGCGATGGACCGCATCGTCGACACCGGCGGATTTGACGGTGTCCCCGTGGATTATCTCGACGGTGTGGTGTTCAGCGCCGATGAGAGCTACTTGTGTGTCGGCGTGCGGACCACCACACCTGGGCCCGTCAGCGACTACACCGGACAGCACATCTACTACCGCTCGATACAGCACAATGCCGGCATCAAAGAGGACCGGTTGACGATCCACGACTACTTCTGGCGTTGGGACACCGACTGGTTCTGGTGCTCACGCTCGTTCGGCGCGCAGAATCCCCGGGTGCGACGCTGGTGGCCGCGTCGCTACCGGCGCAGCAGCTTCTACTGGAAGTTGGTGGCGCTCGACCGGCGGTTCGGCATCGCCGACCGGATCGAGAAACGCAAGGGTCGCCCGCCGCGCGAGCGGGTGGTGCAAGACATCGAGGTGCCAATCGAGCGGACCGAGGAGTTCTTGACGTGGTTCCTCGAGAATGTGCCCATCACGCCGGTCTGGTTGTGCCCGTTGCGGTTACGCGACCAGGACGGCTGGCCGCTGTATCCGATCCGGCCGGGCCGCACGTACGTCAACGTTGGGTTCTGGTCGTCGGTGCCGGCGGGCGCAACTGAAGGCGCCACGAATCGACTGATCGAGGCCAAAGTCGGCGAGTTGGAGGGACACAAATCGCTGTATTCGGACTCCTATTACACGCGTGAAGAATTCGACGAACTCTACGGTGGCGAGGCCTACAAGACGGTAAAGAAGACCTACGACCCCGATTCGCGTCTCCTCGACCTCTATGCGAAGGCGGTGCAACGACGATGACAGCAATTAGAGAGACCAAAGAACACGCGCCCCACACCGCGGGCAAGCTGAGCCTGGCCCAGATCCTGGCGATCCTCACCGAGGGCAGCCACTTGAAATTCACCGCCTACGACGGCAGCAGCGCCGGACCCGACGACGCCGCACTGGGCCTGGATCTCCTGACGCCCCGCGGCACCACCTACCTGGCCACCGCGCCTGGCGAGCTCGGTCTGGCCCGCGCCTACGTCTCGGGTGATCTGGAACTGCACGGCGTGCATCCCGGCGACCCCTATGAGCTGCTCAAAACGATGGCGGAAAAACTCGACTTCAAACGGCCTTCGCCGCGACTACTGGCCAACATCGTCCGCTCGATAGGGGTCGAGCGCTTCATGCCCGTCGCCCCGCCACCCCAAGAAGCATTGCCACGCTGGCGCCGGCTCGCCGAGGGCCTGCGGCACAGCAAAACGCGGGACGCCGAGGCCATCCACCATCACTACGACGTCTCCAACACGTTCTACGAATGGGTGCTGGGTCCGTCGATGACCTACACCTGCGCGGTGTACCCCCACCCCGACGCGACGCTGGAGGAAGCGCAGGAGAACAAGTACCGGCTGATCTTCGACAAGCTGCGCCTGCAACCAGGTGACCGGCTTCTCGACGTCGGCTGTGGCTGGGGCGGGATGGTCCGCTACGCCGCTCGTCGCGGTGTGCGCGCGATAGGTGCCACGCTGTCGGCCGAGCAGGCCAAGTGGGCGCAACGCAAGATCGACGAAGAGGGCCTGGGCGAGCTGGCCGAGGTGCGGCACTCCGACTACCGCGACGTCCGCGAGAGCGATTTCGACGCTGTCTCGTCGATCGGGCTGACCGAGCACATCGGCGTCAGGAACTACCCGGCGTATTTCGGCTTCCTCAAGCAGAAGCTGCGCACCGGCGGGTTGCTGCTCAACCACTGCATCACCCGGCACTCCAACAGGTCGACCTTCCGAGGCGGCGGCTTCACCGACCGCTACGTGTTCCCCGACGGGGAGCTGACCGGCTCGGGTCGCATCATCACCGAGATCCAAGAGGTTGGCTTCGAGGTGCTGCACAACGAGAACTTCCGCAACCACTACGCGATGACGCTGCGCGACTGGTGCCGCAACCTCGTCGCGCACTGGGACGAGGCCGTGGCCGAGGTTGGTCTGCCCACCGCGAAGATCTGGGGCTTGTACATGGCTGCGTCGCGAGTCGGGTTCGAGCAGAATAAGATTCAGCTGCACCATGTGCTGGCGGTCAAGCCCGACCGATACGGTCGTGACGGCGGCCTGCCGCTGCGGCCTTGGTGGCAGCCCTAGCTCTAGCCTGATTGCCCGGCTCCCCCTCATCGCGCTGAGCGCTCTGCATCGGTCGCCGGGCTAGCCGTTGTCGATGCGGCGGGCACCTAGTTCGTTTTGCAGTAGCTCCAACGCGGCTTCTTCCGGATCGCGGCGTTCCGGTGGGCTTTCGCGGCCGGCCTC
>NZ_DASRBZ010000477.1:0-10112 GCF_035653355.1 Mycobacterium sp.
CAGGAAGTGCTGGTGGTGGCCGCCGAGGTGCGCGACGAGCACGCACTCCCGGACGCCAAGATGCTGGCGCGAGCCATCCGCAGGCATGCCCACATCGATCCGCACACCATCGTGTTCCTGCCGGCGCGCAGCATTCCCAAGACCACCTCGGGGAAGATCAGGCGCGCGCAGACCCGTCAGCTCTGGCTCGACGGCAAACTGCCCGTGCTGGCGAGCTACACCCCTCAGGCCCGTGAGGCGTCGGACGCCACCACGGGTCCGCTGGAACGCTTCCGCAATCTCATCGAGAGCTATGACCTCACTGGTGACGAGGACTGCTCCTTCGCCGATCTCGGTATCGACTCGCTGGCCCTGGCCGAGCTCCGCGCGGACCTGCAGGCCTTGCTGGAAGAGCATGGCGCGGGCGAGCTGGCCGAGGAGGTCAACACTCGCCTGCTCCAGCGCCTGACCGTCGCCGAGTTCTTCCGGCTCATGCGGGAATTCGGCGAGGACTCCGGGCAGCCGCTCAATGAGCTGCGCCAGGCGCTGGATCAGATTTCGGTCGAGTACGAGGAATACGAGACCGCCCGGATGCGCGCCGACACGCAGCTGCCGCTGCCGGGGCTGCCGCCCGCGCGAGAAGGCGCGCCGCGCGACGTCCTGCTGACGGGTGCGACCGGGTTCCTGGGGCCGTTCTTGCTGAGCAGCCTGCTCGGTCAGACGTCCTACAACGTCCACGCGCTGGTGCGCGCCACCGATGCGGCACACGGCCTGGACCGCATCGTCGCCTCGCTGCGCCGGGCGCAGCTATGGTCACCGGCTCGGGAAGCCGAGATCCGGGCGCGGGTGCGTGTCATCTGCGGGGACCTGGCCGAGCCCCACCTGGGAATCGGCGAGGCCGCCTTCCAGCAGCTGGCCGAGGATGTTGATGTCATCGTCCACAACGGCGCCCTGGTCAACTACGTCCGGACCTACGACGCACTGCGGCCCACCAACGTGGCCGGCACGCATGAGCTGTTGCGGCTTGCCATGACCGGGCACCGGAAGGCCTTCCACCTGGTCTCCAGCACCTTCATCTACGGCTGGAGCACCCTGCCGGTGGTCGGGGAAGACTACGCGAACGAGGAGATGAGCGGTCTGGACTTCGGCTACTCGCAGACTAAGTGGGTCGCCGAGCAGCTGGCGTTTGCCGCGCAGCGAAAAGGACTCGACGTGCGCATCTACCGGCCGTCGCTGATCTCCCCCACCAGCGCCGGCTACGGCAGCCAGGACGACATCTATGTGCGCCTGACGGCGTTCATGATCGAGCACGGACTGGCCGTCAACGCGCTGAACCAGATCAGCCTGCTGCCGGCAGACCTGATCGCGGATCACATCGTCGCGCTGATGGGCCTTCCAGCGGAGGCAGGCACTGTCTTCAATATGACCGCGGATGACTATTACAACCTCACTGACGTCACCCGGCTGTTGTCCGAACGCTACGGCTACCGCTTCACCTACCACGACATCCCGTCCTTCACCGAGCAGGTGAACCGCCGGTGCACGCCGCGCGACCCGCTTTATCCGCTGGTCGATTTCCTCACCCGTTCGGCCGATAAGATCGAGGCGATGCGCGACAAGCGCTACGACAACACCCAGTACCGGCATGCCCGCGCGCTGGCCAAGATCCGCCGGCGTGAGCCGGCGCTGGCCGAGACGGTCGATGACCTTGTCGGGTTCCTGCGGCGGGAGCGTCTGATCACCGAGGAGGAGAGGGGGATCCTCGACGGCGACGCAGTAGCCTAGCTACTACAAGGGAGGTCGTAACGATGTTCACTGTCGATGACCAGGCAGCGGGTCCTCACGACGCGTCGCTCGATCACGAACGCATCGTCCTGCAGGCGCGTGACGTGGAATTCGACTGGGCCAAGCTGCCGTTCTACTACGTGCCCAACGAGCCCTTCACCACTCACTTCTGCAACGTGCTGCATCTGCTGCTGCCCGCGGGCGAGGAGTGGATCGTCGAGGTGTTCAAGAAGGCGTTGCCGCTGATCCAGGACGACCAACTGCGGCTGGACGTGCAGGGGTTCATCAGCCAGGAGGCCATGCACTCCCAAGCGCACGCCGGTGTGCTCGAGCACTTCGCCGCTAAGGGCATTGACGTGACGCCGTTCACCGACCAAATCCGCTGGTTGTTCACCAAGCTCATCGGCGACCGGCCACGCTGGAGCGCGCGACGACGGCAGAGCTGGTTGGCCGAGCAGGTGTCGATCGTGGCGGCCATCGAGCACTACACCGCGATCTTGGGTGAATGGATTCTCGACACCCCGCAACTCGACGCGCTCGGCGCCGACCCGGTGATGCTGGACCTGCTGCGCTGGCACGGCGCAGAAGAAGTCGAACACAAAGCCGTCGCGTTCGACACCATGAAGCATCTGCGCGCCGGGTACTGGCGGCAGGTGCGCACCCAGCTGCTGGTGACGCCAGCGATGTTGTGGCTGTTCGTCCGCGGCGTGCGATTCATGTACTCGGTCGACCCTCACCTGCCGCCGGGGACCAAACCCCGCTGGCGCGACTACTTCCGTGCGGCGCGCCGGGGTTTGGTGCCCGGGCCGTTCGAGTTCCTGCGCGTCATCGGCGCTTATTACAAGCCGAGCTTCCATCCCTCCCAGTTGGGCGGTGTGGGAAGCGCGGTGGAGTACTTGGCCAAGTCGCCCGCTGCTCGCGCGTCTCACTGAGCACTCGCGCCGGCGACGATGCAAAGCCAAGCGATGAGGAGCGGCGCCATATTGGCCCGCAGGCACAACGTCACTGCGTCCGACGGCGTCGAGCTGGCCGTGCACCGGTACGGCGAGATCGACCAGCGACGCCCGACCATCCTGGCCGTCCACGGCTACCCGGATAACCACCACGTGTGGGACCGGGTCGCAGCGGAATTGGCCGACCGCTATAACGTCGTGGCCTTCGACGTGCGCGGAGCCGGTGAGTCTTCCAAGCCGACAGATCGATCGGGATACCGGTTCCCCCAATTGGTTTCGGACATCGGCGCGGTGATCGACAGCCTAGGGGTGGACGAGGTCCACCTGCTCGGCCACGACTGGGGCTCCATCCAGTGCTGGGCGGCAATCACCGACGACTCCGTCTGCGGCAAAGTGGCGTCCTTCACGTCGATCTCGGGTCCGCACCTGAACTACGCGGGCAAGTTTCTGCGGTCACCACGCACACCGCGCGCCGCCGCCGACGTCCTCAGACAGATCCTGGCCTCCTCCTACATCTGGTTCTTCTTGTGCCCGGGTGCGCCGGAGATCGCGATCCGAACCCGGGCAACGATGAAAGTCTTTGAGGCCGTTGAGCGCATCGGCCGATCGAGCACCCGCAGCCAGCGTCATACGGCCTACCGGTCGATCCGTGACTACCTCAACGGACTCAACCTGTACCGCGCCAACATGCCGGCGCCCATGCTGGCGCCGCCGAAGGAACTGCCGCAGACGACTGTGCCGGTGCAAGTTCTGGTAGCGCGCAAGGACTATTTCGTCTCTCCTCCCCTGCAGCGGTTCACCGGCTCGATTCCGGCTGGCAGCCGGGTTGTCCCGATCGAGGGCGGCCACTGGGTCGTGACCTCGCGTCCCGACGTCGTCGCCCGGCTCACCAGCGAGTGGGTCGACCGGGTCATCGAGGGCGCGTCTGGCGGAGGCGAATCCGTCGTGCACACCGGGCCGAGTGACGTGAAAGGCAAACTCGCGCTGGTCACCGGTGCAGGTGCGGGAATCGGCCGGGCCACCGCTATGGAGTTGGCTCGCCACGACGCCCGTGCCGTCGTGATCGTCGACCGCGACCTGGCCGCCGCGGAACAGACCGCGGAGGCTGTGCGGGCACTCGGGGCCGAGGCCGCGGTCTACCAGGCCGACGTCAGCGACGATGCGGCAATGGAGAACCTTGCGGCACAAGTACTTAGCAAGTATGGAGTGGTCGACATCCTGGTGAACAACGCCGGCATCGGGATGGCGGGCCGGTTCTTGGAGACAACGCCGGAGCACTGGGACACCATCATCGGCGTCAATGTCCGCGGGGTGATCAACGGCTGCCGGGCGTTCGGTGCCCAGATGGTCGAGCGCGGCCAGGGCGGCACGATCATCAACGTGGCGTCGGCGGCGGCGTTCCTGCCGTCGAAATCCATGGTCGCCTACGGCACCACGAAGGCCTCGGTGCTGGCGTTGAGCGAATCACTGCGCGCCGACCTCGCCGACGAGGGCATCAGGGTCACCGCAGTGTGCCCAGGCTTCGTCAACACCAATATTGCTAAGAGCACCGTCTACGCGGGAATGACGGCCGAGCAGCAGCAGCGGGCGCGGGAGAAGGCCGACGCGGCGTATCGGCGCCGCAACTACAGCCCGGAAGCCACCGCCAAGGCGATCGTCAAGGCGATCAAGACCGGCCCGGCGGTCATGCCGATCCCAGCCGAGTCCCGGGTGGCCTACGCGCTGCGCCGGATCAGTCCCTCGCTGCTTCGGCTCTTCGGGCGCTTGGACATTCGACAGACATAAGGGAACGCACTGTGCCACAGACTATTTGGAACAGTAGACCCGCCGACCTCTACGGTCGTCGCAAGCGGGACCGCGTGCTGACCGCATTGTGGGGCGTGGGTGTTCTCTTCGGCGGCTTGGCGTCGGCGTCGCGATGGACGCCATCGCGGGTCGCGCCGGTACAGCGCACCATCGACGCGGTGGTCACCAAACGCGAACTGCTCTGCCCCGACGTGGTCGCGTTGACGTTCGCCGACCCCGACGGTGGATTGCTGCCGTCCTGGACACCGGGCGCGCACATCGATGTGCGGCTGCCCTCAGGCCGGCGCCGCCAGTATTCGCTGTGCGGCCCGCCCGGACGGCGCACCGACTACCGCATCGCCGTGCGCCGGATCGCCGACGGCGGCGGCGGGTCGGTCGAGATGCACGAGTCGTTCGACGTCGGCGACACGCTGGTGTTCGAAGGCCCCCGCAACGCGTTCTACCTCGTCACCGACGAGCGGGACGTGCTGTTCGTGATCGGCGGCATCGGGGTGACCCCGATCCTGCCCATGATCCGGCTGGCACAGCAACACGGAATCAATTGGCGCGCAGTCTATGCCGGCCGCAGCCGGGACTACATGCCGCTGCTGGACGAAGTGGTGGCGGTGGCTCCGGATCGGGTTGCCGTGTGGGCCGACGACGAGCGCGGCCGGCTGCCCACTGCCGAGGACGTGCTCGCCGACGCCGGCGCCACGACCGCGGTCTACGTCTGCGGGCCGAGCGGGATGCTGGAGTCGGTGCGCGCAGCGCGCAACGAATATGCCGACGCGCCACTGCACTACGAACGGTTCAGCCCGCCACCGGTTGTCAACGGCATTCCGTTCGAGCTGGAACTCGCCCGCTCGCGGCGGGTGCTGTCCGTGCCGTCGAACCGGTCGGCGCTGGCCGTCATGCTCGACCGTGACCCGGCGACCCCGTATTCGTGCCAGCAAGGGTTCTGCGGCACGTGCAAGGTCAAGGTGCTGGCCGGTGAGGTCGATCGCCGGGGCCGCGCCGCGGAGGGCGACGACGAGATGCTCGTCTGCGTCTCGCGGGCAAAAAACGGGCGGGTAGTAATCGACGCCTGATCAGCGCATGAAAGCTTTGCGCCGAGCGTGCACTGGTGGCGAGATTTCGGCGGAGAATCCGCCCTGAATGCACGCTCGGCGCTACTCGGGTTCCTCTCCCCCGCTGCCGCGGATGGACGCCAACGTGGCGGCCAGCTCATCCGGCTTGACCAGCACTTCGCGCGCTTTGGAGCCCTCTGATGGCCCGACGATCCCGCGGGTCTCCATCAGGTCCATCAGCCGGCCGGCTTTGGCGAACCCGACGCGGAGCTTGCGCTGCAGCATCGACGTCGACCCGAACTGGCTGGACACCACCAGCTCGACGGCCTGCAGGAACACGTCCATGTCGTCGCCGATGTCGGGGTCGACGTCCTTGCGCTCGCCGGTGGTTTTGGCGGTAGTGACGCCCTCGGTGTACTCGGGCTCGGCCTGGTCCTTGCAGGCGCTGACGACGGCGTGGATCTCCTCGTCGGTGATGTATGCGCCCTGCAGCCGGATCGGTTTGCCCGCGCCCATCGGCAAAAACAAGCCGTCGCCCATACCGATCAGCTTCTCCGCGCCCGCCTGGTCCAAAATCACCCGACTGTCGGTGAGCGACGACGTCGCGAACGCCAACCGCGACGGCACATTGGTCTTGATCAAGCCGGTGACCACGTCGACCGACGGGCGCTGGGTAGCCAGCACCAGGTGGATACCAGCGGCGCGGGCCTTTTGGGTGATCCGCACGACGGCGTCCTCCACATCGCGCGGCGCGGTCATCATCAGGTCGGCCAGCTCGTCGACGATCGCGACCACATACGGGTAGGGCCGGTATTCGCGTTGGCTGCCCAGCGGCGCGGTGATCTCACCCGAGCGCACCTTGTCGTTGAAGTCGTCGATATGACGCACCCGGGAGGCCTGCATGTCCTGATAGCGCTGCTCCATCTCGTCGACCAGCCACGCCAGCGCCGCGGCGGCCTTCTTGGGCTGGGTGATGATCGGGGTGATCAGATGGGGAATGCCTTCGTACGGCGTCAGTTCCACCATCTTCGGGTCGATCAGAATCATCCGGACCTCTTCAGGAGTGGCCCGCGCCAGCAACGACACCAGCATCGAGTTGACGAAGCTGGACTTGCCGGAGCCGGTAGAACCGGCGACCAGCAGGTGCGGCATCCTCGCCAAGTTCCACGAAATGTACTCGCCCTCAATGTCTTTGCCGAGAGCGATCACCAGCGGGTGGTGGTCGCGTCGCGTCGACGGCGCGGTCAGCACGTCGGCCAGCCGCACCATCTCGCGGTCGGTGTTCGGCACTTCGATGCCGACCGCCGACTTGCCGGGGATCGGGGCCAGCATCCGAACGCTCTCGGTGGCCACGGCGTAAGCGATATTTCGCTGCAGCGCAGTGATTTTCTCCACCTTGACGCCCGGCCCCAGCTCGACCTCGTAGCGGGTGACGGTAGGTCCCCGCATGCAGCCGGTGACCGCCGCGTCGACCTTGAACTGCTGCAGCACCGACGTGATTGCCTCGACCATGCGGTCGTTGGCCGAACTGCGCCGTTTCGGCGGATCGCCTTTGATGAGCAGATCCAGCGACGGCAACGTGTACGGCCCCTCGACCACCCGATCCATTGGCAGGGTCTCGTGTTTCGGCGCCTGTTTGGCGGCGCGACGGCGAGTGCGGGCGGTCGGCTCCGGGATGGTGGGAGTGTCGTCCGGGGGGATCGGATCATCGCTCGGGAGCCACACCTGCGCTTCGTCGTCATCGTCGTATGATTCAGAAAATGACTCGGCCGCAAGGTCTTCGGCAACGTCTGGCTCCATGTCGGGGTAGATCCGGGTGCCGAACATGTCGCGCAGCGTCTCTGGAACCTCTCGGATTGTGGTCCCGGTCAGCAGCAGCACACCGAACAACGCTCCGATAAACAGCAGCGGCGCTGCGATCCATGCGGTCACGCCGTCCGACAGCGGCCCACCGATAGCGAATCCGATGAAACCGGCCGCGTGCCGACGTGCGTCGGGGCTCTGCGGCGAGCCGGCCCACAGATGCCACAGTCCCAGCACCGAGAGCCCGACCAGCGCAGCACCGAGGATCAACCGGGGCCGAGCCTCGGGGTTCGGCTCGGTGCGCATCAGCGCTACCGCCGCGGCAGCAGTGACCACGGGCAGCAGCACGACAGCTGAGCCGACGAACAGCCGCAGCGCCGAGTCGACCCATGCCCCGACGGGGCGGGCGGCGTCGAACCATGAGCCGGCGGCAATCACGACGGCGACGCCCAGCAGCATCAGCGCGATCCCGTCGCGGCGATGGCCGGGATCGATGTCGTGAGCGCGGCCCACGGACCGCGCCGTGGTGCCGGCACCTCTGGCCAGCATCAGCCAGGCGGCACGCACCGCGTGACCGCAACTGAGCCCCGCGGTGACGAGCAGGGACTGATTGCGGCGTTTCTTCACCCTCTTCCGAGGCGCGGCCGGTCGTGCGGGCCGGGAACTACCCCGCGAAGCGGCCTTTGACCTGCTCGTTCGGCTGCCGGATCGGGCGGCGGTCCTACTAGGCATGGTCGCAAGCCTAATCCCAAATGCACCATAGGCACCATAAGGCACACTAGTTACCGCCATGTGGGCAGCTCGCGTGCAGTGACACCTGGGTAGGGTGACAGCGGTCACGCCACAACCATGGCGGCGACCCGCTGCCCCCGGCTCCGCCGCGCTCGCGATCGCCGCTACAACCTCAGGAGGCCCCCGCATGCCTGTCGTCGTCGTCGCCACCATGACCGTCAAACCGGAGTCGGTCGACACTGTCCGCGAGATCCTGACCCGCGCCGTCAAAGACGTTCACGACGAGCCCGGCTGCCAGCTTTATGCCCTGCATGAGTCGGGCGAGACCTTCGTCTTCGTCGAACAGTGGGCTGACGCTGACGCACTCAAGGCGCACAGCACGGCGCCCGCGATCGCGACGATGTTCAAAGACGCCGGCGAGCATCTGGCCGGGGCGCCCGACATCAAGATGCTGCAACCCGTCGTCGCCGGCGACCCGTCCAGGGGACAGCTGCGTCCCTGATGAGCCAGCGCCCTCTCCAGGGAAAGGTCGCATTCATCACCGGCGCCGCGCGCGGCCAGGGCCGCGCGCACGCGATGCGGCTGGCGTCCGACGGCGCGGACATCATCGCCGTCGACCTCTGCGACCAGATCCCCAGCGTGCCCTATCCGATGGCCACCGCCGAAGATCTGGCTGACACCGTCAAGCTCGTCGAGGACACCGGCGCTCGCATCGTGGCCCGCCACGGCGATGTCCGCGATCGCGACTCGCTGGCCGCTGCCGTGCAGGCCGGCCTTGACGAGCTGGGCCGGCTGGACATCGTCGTGGCCAACGCCGGAATCGCGCCGATGCAGTCTGGCGCCGACGGCTGGCGCGACGTGATCGACGTCAACCTCACCGGCGTGCACAACACCGTAGAGGTGGCGATCCCGACGATGGCCGAGCAAGGCGACGGCGGCTCGATCGTGCTGATCAGCTCGGCGGCGGGACTGGCCGGCATCGGCAGCGCCGATGCCGGCTCGATCGGCTACACCGCTACCAAGCACGGGATGGTGGGCTTGATGCGGGTCTATGCCAATCTGCTCGCGCCGCATAATATTCGCGTCAACTCGATACACCCGGCAGGCGTCGACACACCGATGATCAACAACGACTTCACCCGCCAGTGGCTCGCCCAAATCGTCGCCGACTCCGATTCGCCGCCGGACATGGGCAACGCTTTGCCGGTGCAGGTGCTGCAACCTGAGGACATCGCCAACGCGGTGGCGTGGCTGGTCTCCGACCAGGCACGCTACATCACCGGCATCGCCATGCCGGTCGATGCGGGCTTCTTGAACAAAAAGTAACCGATGGGGCGAAATCCGGCGGCGCAGACAGCCTTTGGCCCGATGGTGCTGGCAGCCGTCGAACAACACGAGCCACCCGGACGGCGGCTGGTCGACGACGATCTGGCGGCCGCATTCTTGCCGGCGCCAACGCGGTTGCTCACCGGCGCAGCCCGCTCGCCGGTGCTGCGCCGGATGATCGTCAACGCGATCGACCGTTCCGGCCCGGGATTGTGGGCCAATCTGACCTGCCGCAAGCGCTATATCGGCGACAAGCTCGACGAAGCGCTGGCCAGCATCGACGCGGTCGTCGTGCTGGGCGCCGGATTGGACACGCTCGCCTACCGGTTGGCCCGGCGCACCCACGTTCCGATCTTCGAGGTCGACCTTCAAGTGAACATCGCCCGGAAGGCAGCGACCGTGCAGCGCGCCCTGGGCGAGCTGCCGCGGTCAGTTCGGTTGGTGGGGTTGGACTTCGAGCGTGACGACTTGCTCACGACGTTGGCCGAGTATGGCTATCGCATCGACTACCGCACCTTCTTCATCTGGGAAGGCGTGACGCAATACCTCACCGCCGACGCGGTACGAGCGACTTTGGACGGGCTGCGGCCCGTCGCGCCGGGCAGCCGTCTGGTCTTCACCTACGTGCGACTTGACTTCATCGACGGCACCAATCTGTATGGGGCTGCGTCGTTGTACCGGA
>NZ_DASRBZ010000478.1:0-4775 GCF_035653355.1 Mycobacterium sp.
GCCGGTGCCGGTGCCGGTGCCGGTGCATCCAGGATTCCGGGTTCGGTCGGGGCCCGGTCGGAAATGGGCTCGGCAACCGGCTCGGCCGGCGCGGCTGGTTCGTCCACCGGCGTGGGTGGTCGGGCCGGTTCGGCGACCGGCACTGTCTGGCCGGACGTCTGGCTGAAGGTGATGCCCGACGACGTGGTGTAGCCGCCGGAACGGTCCAGCGTGCCGGCTTGCTGGCGCGCCGACAGGCTGATCCGGCGCCGCCGGTACAGCAGCAGGCCGACGGTCAGCGCAGCGATGACGACCAGTACGGCCGCGACCGCAACGGCGATCCACAAAGCGTCGGACACCATCTACTCCTGGCTATCGTGAGCTGCCGACCAGCTGGTCCACCTGGTGGCCGCGCATGCGCTGGGAGATCACCGCGGTGATGCCGTCGTCACGCATGGTCACGCCGTAGAGGGCGTCGGCCACTTCCATCGTCGGCTTTTGGTGCGTGATGATGATGAGCTGGGACTGGGCGCGCAGTTGTTCGAACAGGCTGAGCAGCCGCTGCAGGTTCACGTCGTCGAGCGCGGCCTCGACCTCGTCCATGATGTAGAACGGCGACGGCCGGGCCCGGAAGATCGCCACCAGCATCGCCACCGCGGTCAGCGCCTTCTCCCCGCCGGAGAGCAACGACAGCCGCTTGACCTTCTTGCCGGGTGGCCTGGCCTCCACCTCGATGCCGGTGGTGAGCATGTCGTCGGGATCGGTCAGCCGCAGCTGGCCCTCCCCGCCGGGAAACAGGGTGGCGAACACCGCGCGGAACTCGCGTTCCACGTCGGCGTAGGCGTCGCTGAACACCTGCAGGATGCGCGCGTCGACGTCGGCGATCACGTCGAGCAGATCCTTGCGGGCGGCCTTGACGTCTTCTAGCTGGGTGGCCAGAAAGTTATAGCGCTCCTCCAGCGCGGCGTACTCCTCCAGCGCCAGCGGATTCACCCGGCCCAGTTCGGCCAGTTCGCGTTCAGCGCGTTTGGCCCGCCGTTCCTGGGTGGGCCGGTCGAAGGGCATCGGTGCCGGCGGGGTGACCTGCTCGCCGCGGTCGCGGGCCTGCTCGTACTCGGCCATCTCCAGCTCGGTGGGTGGCAGCGGGACCTGGGGGCCGTATTCGGCGACCAGGTCATCGGGCGCCATCCCGAACTGCTCGAGCACCATCTGCTCGAGCTGTTCGATGCGCAGCGCTGCTTCCGCTTTGGCCACCTCGTCGCGGTGAAGGGCTTCGGTGAGCGCCGCGATGCGCGTGCGCAGCGCGTCTACCTCCTCGCGAACCGCCGCCATTGCTACCGAACGCTGTTGGCGCTCAACGGACAACGCATCGCGACGGCGTGAGGCGGCATCTACGACCTGGGCCAGCCGCACGGCCAGCAGCCGTCCACAGTCAGCTACCGCCGCGGCCACGGCTGCCGCGCGTTCCCGAGCGGCGCGAGCTTGCTCAGCCCGCAGCCGTGCCTCGCGCTCAGCAGCAGCGGCCCGACGCAGCGAATCCGCCCGTCCGCGAACGGCATTCGCGCGTTCTTCGGCGGTGCGCACCGCCAGCCGGGCTTCCACCTCGGCAGCCCGAGCGGTCTCCAACATGCTGCGCGCGGCGTCGATCTGCTCGCGGTCGATAGGCTCACTCGCCGAACCGCTTTGAGTCTCTTCGGCATTGCGCAGCCGGGTCTCCAGGCCGCTGAGCGCTTCGACCGTCTGCGCGCGCCCGGTTTCCAACTCTTCGCGCTGGCGCAGCAGCCGGCCCCACTCCTCTTCGGCGGTGCGGGCGTCCTGGCCCAGTCGGCCCAGCTGCTCGTAGATGGCTGCGATCGCGGCGTCGGATTCGTTGAGGGCGGCCAGCGCCTGCTCGGCGGCGTCTTGGCGGGCGGCCTGCTCAGTCAGCGCGCCGGAGAGCGCGGCGCTCAGTTCGTCGACCTGAGCCTCAGCGGCAGCCAGCTCGGCGCGGGCCTTGTCGATCTCCGAGGTGAGTTCAAGCGAGGACGGCTTGCGGTCCGAACCGCCGCTGACCCAACCGGCCCCGACCAGATCGCCGTCCACAGTGACCGCCCGCAGCTGCGGGTGGGCGGCCACCAGGTCCAGTGCGGCGGACAAGTCGCCGACCACCGCGACCCTGGCGAGCATGGCGGTCATCGCACCGCGCAGCTGAGGTGGTGCCTCGACGAGATCGAGGGCCCACACGGCGCCGTCGGGCAACGAAACCGCCGGCGTCTGTTCTTGCACAGGCCAATTGCCCAGCACGATGGCAGCGCGGCCGGCGTCGGCCTCCTTGAGCGCGGCCATCGCTGTGCGGGCCGCACCCAAACTGTCCGCCGCGAGCGCATCGGCGGCCGCGCCCAGGACCGCAGCCAGCGCCGCCTCGTAGCCTGAGCGCACCTTGACCAGCTTTGCGATCGACCCGAAAAGGCCTGCGCCGCTATGGTTTTGACTGAGCCAGGCGGCGCCGTCCTTGCGCTCGAGGCTGACCGACAACGCGTCGATGCGGGCCCGCAGTGACGCCACTTGCCGTTCGGCGCCCCGCTCAGCGGCCTGTAGTTCGGCGACTCGTTCGTCGGCCAGCCGCAGGGCGGTCACCATCCGGTCGTGGTGCTCGTCGAGCCCAACTTCTCCTTGGTCCAACTCGCCGACGCGGGCCTGCACGGTTTCGAACTCCGCGTGGGCCTGCTGGGTGCGCGCGGCTGCCTCTTCGATGCGTTCCGACAACTTGGCGATGCTGTCGTCGATCGATTCCACCCGTGCCCGCATGGTCTCGACCTGGCCGGCCAGCCGGGCCAGTCCTTCGCGGCGGTCGGCCTCGGCCCGCACCGCCGCCATGTGCGCCTTTTCGGTGTCGGCGAGGCTGCGCTCCCGCTCGGCCAATTCCGCACGGGCGGCCTCCAGCCCGGTGCGCGCGGTGGCCAACTCTGCCAGCAGCTGCTGCTCTTGTGCCGCGACCTGCTGGGCCTCTGCCTCCAGCGCGTCGGGGTCGGGCCCGCTGGTTGCGGCCGGATCCACGTCGAGGTGCTGGGCGCGCTCGCTGGCGATACGCACGGTGGCGGCGACCCGTTCAGCCAATGCTGACAGCCGAAACCAGGTCTGCTGGGCGGACTCGGCCTCTTCGGAAAGGTGAGTCAGCGCGTCCTCTTCGGTCGCCAGCTCCTCCGAGGTCACCGCTAACCGCACGGAGGCCTCGTTATGCTCGCGGCGCAGCACCGCCTCGGCCTGGCTGGTGTCTGCCAGTTCGGCCTGGCGGGCGACGATGTCGTCGGCAGCCAGCCGCAGCCGGGCGTCACGCAGGTCGGCCTGGATGGTCTGCGCGCGGCGGGCGACTTCGGCCTGGCGGCCCAGCGGTTTCAGCTGGCGGCGCAGTTCGGTGGTCAGGTCGGTAAGCCGCGCCAGGTTTGCTGACATCGCGTCGAGTTTGCGGGCGGCCTTTTCCTTGCGCTTGCGGTGCTTGAGCACGCCGGCCGCTTCCTCGATGAACGCCCGGCGGTCTTCCGGGCGCGACTGCAGGATCTCCTCCAACTTGCCCTGCCCGACGATGACATGCATCTCGCGGCCGATGCCCGAATCGGAGAGCAGCTCCTGCACATCCATCAAACGGCAAGTGCTGCCGTTGATTTCGTACTCGCTGGCGCCGTCGCGGAACATCCGACGGGTGATCGAGACTTCCGAGTATTCGATCGGCAGTGCATTGTCGGAGTTGTCGATGGTGACGGTGACTTCCGCGCGGCCCAAGGGCGGGCGCGAGGAGGTGCCGGCGAAGATGACGTCTTCCATCTTGCCGCCGCGCAGTGTCTTGGCGCCCTGCTCGCCCATCACCCAGGCCAGCGCGTCGACCACATTGGATTTGCCCGAGCCGTTGGGACCCACCACGGCGGTGATGCCCGGCTCGAAACGCAGAGTCGTTGGTGAGGCGAAGGACTTGAAGCCCTTCAACGTCAGACTCTTGAGGTACACGACGTGCCAGACTACCGGCAGCGCCCGGCGCCGATGCGGGACACGCAGTGTCCCGAGGAGAAGCCGGGCAATCGCCATCAGCATCGGTATGCCGTTAGCGCGCGCTGAATCCCTCGATGTCTTCTGTCTGTTCGGACCACTCGGCGTCGACGGCGTCCACGCGACCGGGTGTTTCGCCGCTTTGGAGCAGATCAAGCAGGCGCTGACAGGTGTCGCGGGGCCCCTGCGCGACCACAAGCACCCGCCCGTCGAGACGGTTGGCGACGTATCCGGTCAGATTCAGTTCCAGCGCGCGGGACCGGGTCCACCAACGAAAGCCCACTCCCTGCACCCGCCCGCGGACTAAGGCGGTAAGCCGAACGTCAGACTCCGCCATTGGCCACCCTGAAGTCGACTTGGGTTCCCGACTTGAGCGTTCGGCCTACCGTGCAGACCTGGTCGATGGCCCGGTTGACGACGACGCGCAGGCGCTCTGCTTCGGCGTCGGTCAAACCGGACAGGTCGACCTCGAGGGTCTCCTTGAGCAGTGGATAGCGTTCCTGCTCGCGATCGGCCGCGCCGGACACCTTGACCACCGCCTTGTAGTCGTCACCCAGACGACGGGCCAGCGGCTGGTCGCTGGCCATCCCGCTGCAGGCGGCGAGGGCGATCTTGAGCAGTTCGCCGGGCGTGAACACACCGTCGACGTCCTCGGAGCCGACCAGTACCTGCGCGCCTCGCGAGCTGTAGCCGGTGTAGCGGCGGACGCCGGTGCGCTCCACCCACAGTTGCGTCATGCGTTCTTTCTTACCGTGCCGTCCCTACCGCGCGAGCGT
>NZ_DASRBZ010000479.1:0-6691 GCF_035653355.1 Mycobacterium sp.
CGATCGCAAGCGCGGCGGAGCCGGGCGCAGCGGGTCGCCACAATCCGACCCAGTGGCGATCGCAAGCGCGGCGTACGGGGACCGCCAGCCAGCAGCCAAGGTCGTGATCTCGACCCGAATCGCAGCCGTAGTGTCTGTCTGGCGGGTGAAACCCGGCGTCGCGGCTAGTACGGGATGATCCCGACCAGGCAGTGCGGCATGCGCTGGCAGTAGTAGTAGCCGTACAGCGGTGCCGCCGCAGCAACCGAGGCGAACAGTGCCGACATCACCGCGATAGCCAACGCCGCCAGCAGCGGCCTGTCCTGCACCATCGCCAGCATCAATCCGCCGACCGTGCACACCACGACGTAGACGAGAACCACGAAGACTGCCGGCGTCTTGTCGATCGAGTGGTACCACCAGTAGAACAAGCCCAAGCCGATGGGTGCCGCGACAACCCACACTGCGGCGATTACAAGGACGAGCTTCCACCACTTCAGGAAGTAGTACCGCCCGGGCACGGCGACCGGCTGCGCCGGCACCGGGATCGGTTCGGAGGGCGTCGAAATCGCCGGCACCGGAATCGGTTCCAGCGGCGGGGCGTCACCCGTCGTCGCCGCGGCCTGCGAGCCGGTTACCGACGCCGCATCGGTGTGCGCCACGTGTCGACCGCTGTTGGTCGCCTCGGGCTCAGCGGGGGATTTCAGCGGCTGCGAAAACGCGCCGGTGTCGAAGGTGGGCGTGTACGGCTCGGTCTTGGGCTGTGTTTCGTCGTCAGCCACCAGATACCACCCGCATCGCAACGAGCAGACCAAACCACCCCGGTGCCACTGCCAGAATGAACGCGCCGAGTGCCGTCACCCAGCGATGCCTGGCCAGCATGATCGCCAACAGCCCAACAACACTGGGCACTCCGACCGCCAGCGCGATTACGACGTCCGGCCGGACCCGGGCATCGATCCACACCGTGGCCGCTGCTCCTGCCAGTACCCCGACGGCAATGCCGACCAGCATCGCGCTCGCCAACATCCAGGCGCGCGGAAGCGGAATCACGCCTTACGACCTTACTGCGGAGATTTCGGCTAGCCGGGCACCTGCCCGGCGCGCCTTGCGGGTACCGAACATGCATCGGCGGCTTCCGCGACAACCGGGCCACGCGACGGCGGGCGCTCACCGCGCTCGTAGTCGGCGCCGCTGATCACCGGCGCGGCGTCCAGCGACGCGTTCTCCGTGTTGCTGAACGCGCGGCCGCGGGACAAAAACCGCATTCCCTCTGGTGCTTCCAGGCTGAACCCGCCGCCGCGGCCCGGCACCACGTCGATGACGAGCTGGGTGTGCTTCCACGTCGCGAACTGCGGCCCGGAAATCCACACCGGCACACCATCGCCGACGTCGAGCACACCGAGCAGCACGTCGCGGTCGCCGACCAGGAAGTCGCCTTGCGGGTAGCACATCGGCGACGAGCCGTCGCAGCAGCCGCCGGACTGGTGGAACATCACCGGGCCGTGGCGGTCCATCAGCTGTTCGAGCAGTTTGGCGGCAGCCGCGGTGATCACCACCCGGGGCGGCGGTCCCACGGCGCCGCTCCTCCTCATCGCTACGCTCTGCATCGTCGCCGGCGCGGATCAGAAGAACCCTTGCGCCTTCTCGGAGTAGGACACCATCAGGTTCTTGGTCTGCTGGTAGTGGTCGAGCATCATCTTGTGGTTCTCCCGGCCGATGCCCGATTGCTTGTAGCCGCCGAACGCGGCGTGCGCGGGGTAGACGTGGTAGCAGTTCACCCATACCCGGCCGGCCTGGATGTCGCGGCCGGCCCGGTAGGCGATGTTGCTCTCGCGGCTCCACACTCCGGCACCGAGCCCGTAGAGGGTGTCGTTGGCGATTGAGATCGCGTCGTCGTAGTCCTTGAACGATGTCACCGCGACGACGGGCCCGAAGATCTCTTCCTGGAAGATCCGCATCTTGTTGTGGCCGGTGAAGATCGTGGGCTGCACGTAGTAGCCGCCGGAGAGGTCGCCGCCGAGTTCGGCGCGCTCGCCGCCCGTGACGAGCTTGGCGCCCTCGCTTTTGCCGACCTCGATGTAGGACAACACCTTTTCCAGCTGGTCGTTGGAGGCCTGTGAGCCCAGCATCGTCTCGGTGTCCAGTGGGTCGCCCTGCCGGACGGCCTTGGTTCGGATCGCGGCCAGTTCCAGGAACTCGTCGTAGATGTCGGCCTGAATCAGGCTGCGCGACGGGCACGTGCACACCTCGCCCTGGTTGAGGGCGAACATGGTGAAGCCTTCCAGCGCCTTGTCCTGGAAATCGTCATGGGCAGCCATCACGTCGGAGAAGAAGATGTTCGGGCTTTTGCCGCCGAGCTCCAGCGTGACCGGGATGAGGTTCTGGCTGGCGTACTGCATGATCAGCCGACCTGTGGTGGTCTCCCCGGTGAACGCGACCTTGGCGATCCGGTTGGACGATGCCAGCGGCTTGCCGGCCTCGGCGCCGAACCCGTTGACCACGTTGACAACTCCGGGCGGCAGCAGGTCGGCGATCAAACCGATCAGGTAGAGCACCGATGCCGGGGTCTGCTCGGCAGGCTTGAGCACCGCCGCATTGCCGGCGGCCAGTGCGGGCGCCAGCTTCCAGGTGGCCATCAAGATCGGGAAGTTCCACGGGATGATCTGCCCGACCACTCCGAGCGGCTCGTGGAAGTGGTACGCGACGGTGTCCTCATCGATTTGGCTGAGCGTGCCCTCCTGGGCCCGGATCGCGGCGGCGAAATACCGGAAATGGTCGGCGGCCAAAGGGATGTCGGCGGCCAGCGCTTCGCGGATCGGCTTGCCGTTGTCCCACACTTCGGCCAGCGCGAGCGCCTCGCGGTTGGCATCGATGCGATCGGCGATCTTGTTGAGGATCGCCGCCCGCTCGGCCGGGGCGGTCTTGCCCCATTTTGGTGCCGCGGCGTGGGCGGCGTCGAGCGCCTTGTCGATGTCGGCGTCGTCGGAGCGCGGCACCTCGCAGAATGGCTGGCCGGTGACCGGCGTCGGGTTGTCGAAGTAGCGGCCGTGCACAGGAGGCAACCACTCGCCGCCGATGAAGTTGCCGTAGCGGGATTCATAGGACATCAGCGCCCCGGCGGAGCCAGGACGTGCATAGGCGGTCATTGAATCAGCTCCTCATCTTTGCGTGACAAAACTCACAGTACCGCTGCGCCCGGCCGTACAGTCAGCCTCGTAGGCCACGGAATTGGAGGTGGTGCGATGCCTGAGGTCAACACGGCCGAGGAATCCCTGCGGCAGTGGAGCGCGGTCGCATCGGCGTGGGACAGAGACAGCGAGCGCCTCTTCAAAGACGTGCGCTCGGTGTCAGAGTGGCTCGTCGACCAGGTCGATCCCCAGCCGGGCCAGACGGTGCTCGAGCTCACGGCGGGTCCGGGCGAGACCGGCTTCCTCGCCGCGCCCCGACTCGGGTCGACCGGCCGCCTGATCAGCAGCGATTTCGTCCCCGCGATGGTGGAGGCGGCTCGTCGCCGAGCCGGCGAGCGGGGCTTGGACAACGTCGAGTGCCGCGTCCTTGACGCGACGCAGATCGACTTGCCCGACGACTGCGTGGACGGCGTTCTGTCGCGGTTCGGGATGATGCTCGTGCCCGCGCAGCAGCGTGCGATCGCCGAGATCCGGCGTGTGCTGAGGCAGGGCGGCCGGTGCGCTTACGCGACGTGGGGACTGCCCGAGCACAACCCGTGGATCTTCCAGATCATCGTGGCGCTGCTGCAGAACGGCGTCACACCACCCGGCGACCCGTTCGCACCGGGAGGCATCTTCTCCCTCGCCACTTCGGAAAGCAACCGAGCACTCCTAGCCGGCGGCGGTTTCACCGACATCACCGTCGAGGAGCTTACCGGCACAATGGTTTTCGACGGCCCCGACGACTACTGGACCCACATCACCGCCGTCGCAGGACCCGTGGCAGAGCTGGTCGATTCCCTCGATGGCGAGCAGGTCAACGCCATCCGCTCCACCCTCGACCCGTCACTGGCGCCGTTTGAAACTGACGGCGCGCTTGAACTCCCCTGGCTGGCCGTCGTCACCAGCGCTGCATGACGGTACGGGGTCCGCGGCCAGAATGGCGGTCATGACCGACGATCCGTATCTGTGGCTTGAGGACATCACCGGCGATGACGCACTGA
Organism: Mycobacterium sp.; assembly: GCF_035653355.1. Taxonomy (GTDB): domain Bacteria; phylum Actinomycetota; class Actinomycetes; order Mycobacteriales; family Mycobacteriaceae; genus Mycobacterium. The sequence continues at coordinate 4,154 of NZ_DASRBZ010000479.1, forward strand.
ACTGGGTGCGCGCCCACAATGAACCGACCGCGGCCGAGTTCGGCGGCCCAGATTTCGAGCGAATGCGCGCCGAGGCGCTCGAGGTGCTCGACACCGACGCCCGCATCCCTTATGTGCGTCGCCGCGGCGAGTTCCTCTACAACTTCTGGCGCGACGCCGCCAACCCGCGCGGGCTGTGGCGGCGCACCACGCTGGAGAGCTACCGCGCAGACAACCCGGACTGGGATGTGCTGATCGACGTCGACGAGCTCGGCCGCTTCGACGACGAAAACTGGGTGTGGGCCGGCGCCACCGTCATCGAACCCGACTACACCCGGGCGCTGATCGGGCTGTCCCGCGGCGGGTCGGACGCGGCAGTAGTTCGCGAATTCGACATGGAGACACGAGAATTCGTTTCCGACGGGTTTGTGCTTCCGGAAGCCAAGACCTACATCAGCTGGGCTGATCCGGATACGGTTTTGCTGGGCACCGACTTCGGCGAAGGCTCGCTGACCGAATCCGGTTATCCGCGGGTGGTCAAGCGGTGGCGGCGTGGCGAACCGCTGGCGGAGGCGCAGACGCTCTTCGAAGCATCGCGTAGTGACGTTCTCGTGGCGGCCTCGGTCGACCGCACGCCCGGTTTCGAGCGCACCATGCTGCGGCGGGCCATCGACTTCTTCAACGACGAGGTCTACGAGTTGCGCGGTGACGAGCTGATCCGTATCGACGCGCCGACCGACGCGACGGTCTCGGTGCACCGGCAGTGGTTGTTGATCGAGCTGCGCACCGACTGGTTCACCGGCAGCGGTTCGTATGCCGCGGGCTCGCTGCTGGCCGCTGACTACAAGGAGTTTCTCGCCGGGACAGCGCCGTTGCAGGTGGTGTTCGAGCCCGACGAGCACACCTGCCTGTATCAGTACGCGTGGACCCGCGACCGGCTTTTCGTGGTCACGCTGGCCGACGTGGCCAGCCGGGTCGAAGCCGTCACACCAGGCAGCTGGCAGCGCGCGCCAGTGCCGGGCCTGCCCGCCGCCGCGAACACGGTGATCGCCGCCACCGACGACACCGGCGACGAATTCTTCCTGGACTCCAGCGGATTCGACACCCCGTCACGTCTGCTGCGAGGCACCGCCGACGGGGCGCTGCAGGAAATCAAGTCCGGGCCCGCCTTCTTCGACGCCGAGGGGCTTGACGTCACACAGCATTTCGTCGCGTCGAAGGATGGCACGTCGATCCCCTACTTCGTCGTGCGTCCCCGTGATGCTTGTGGGCCGACGCTGCTTTCCGGCTACGGCGGCTTCGAGGTGGCGCGCACTCCCGGGTACGACGGCGTGCTGGGCCGGCTGTGGCTGGCGCGCGGCGGCACCTACGTGCTGGCCAACATCCGCGGCGGCGGCGAGTACGGGCCGCGCTGGCACACCCAGGCGATGCGGGAGGGCCGGCATCTGGTGGCCGAGGACTTCGCGGCAGTGGCAACCGATTTGGTGGACCGCGGCATCACTACCGTCGAGCAGCTCGGTGCCCAAGGCGGCAGCAACGGCGGGCTGCTGATGGGCATCATGCTCACCCAGTACCCGCAGCTGTTCGGCGCGCTGGTGTGCCAGGTGCCGCTGCTGGACATGCGCCGGTTCCATCTGCTGTTGGCCGGCGCATCATGGGTGGCCGAATACGGCGACCCCGACGATCCCGCCGACTGGGAGTTCATCTCGAAGTACTCGCCGTACCAGCATGTCTCGGCCGACGTGCGCTATCCGCCGGTGTTGATCACCACGTCGACGCGCGACGACCGGGTGCATCCCGGGCATGCCCGCAAGATGACCGCCGCGCTGGAGGCCGTCGGTCAACGGGTGTGGTATTACGAGAACATCGAGGGCGGACACGCCGGCGCTGCCGACAACGCGCAGACCGCATTCAAAGCGGCGCTGAGCTTCTCGTTCCTGTGGCGGATGCTGGGCAACAAGCATTGAACCTCCTGGGCTGCCCGACCGTCTCACCAATAGGAGTCGAGGAGGTCGAGATGAGTTCCTTACTGGCGGCCTGCCTGTCGGTTGGCGTCCCGGTGGCGGGCCTTGGCCTGGTGGACCTGCAGGCGCGTCTTGAACGATGGGATCAAGAACGCCATGCCCAGGACTAGCCTCAAGCCATGACCGTCACCACAGTCGACGCCGGACCTCAGCAGGTAAGCCGCTCGGTCGAGGTCGCTGCGCCAGCCCGCGAGTTGTTCGCGATTGTCGCCGACCCGCGCCGCCACCATGAGCTCGACGGTTCGGGCACGGTAGGAGCGAACATCCGCGGACCCGAGCGACTCGAACCCGGCGCGCGGTTTTCCACCAAGATGAAGATGTTCGGGATGCCCTATCGCATCACCAGCACCGTTACCGCTTTCGAACCCGACCGGCTTATCGAATGGCGCCACCCAGTCGGCCACCGCTGGCGATGGGAGTTCGCGCCGATCACGCCCACCAAGACCCGAGTCACCGAAACGTTCGACTATCACGACGCCGGACCGGTCAAGAACCGATTGAAGTACTACGAGCTGACCGGCTTCGCCAAGCGCAA
>NZ_DASRBZ010000480.1:0-2386 GCF_035653355.1 Mycobacterium sp.
CCGTGGTCGGCCATGGGTGAAACGGTGACCGGGTTGAGCCAGATGGCGTCGACGCCGAGCAGGGTCAAATACTCGAGGCGGGCCACCACTCCGTCCAGGTCGCCGACGCCGTCGCCGTTGCTGTCGGCGAAGGATCGCGGATACACCTGGTAAAACACCGCATGCGACCACCACGCGCGGCCACCACCGCGACCCATCAGAATGGTGAGTTGACCAGGGAGTGGGCCGCCATTTCCAGATAGTCGAGCAATTCCTTGCGGTGCTCGTCGTCCAGGGTCTGCGCGTCGATGGAGGCGACGGCGGTGTGCATGCATCGCAGCCAGGCGTCGCGCTCAAGCGGGGAGATCCGAAATGGCATATGGCGCATCCGTAACCGGGGATGGCCGCGCCGTTCGGAGTACGTTCGCGGGCCACCCCAGTACTGCTCGAGGAACATCCGCAATCGCTCCTCGGCACCCGAAAGGTCCTCTTCCGGATATACCGGGCGCAGGATCTCGTCCTCGGCGACCAGCTGGTAGAACCGCGACACGATCGCGTGGAACGTTTCCGCGCCGCCGACGGCGTCGTAGAAGGACTGTTGCACCGGTTCCATCGCTTCCATTGTGGGGCATCACCCGCGGCACGACGGCACCCCGTGTCCGCCGGATCACCCGCGGGCACCTGATGTTCACCTTTTGACCAGGGCACACAGCCCGAATTGGCGTGCGATCGGGGGCGAATCATGGTGGACTGTTCGGCGGAGGACCTATGGCGCAGCGCACGAAACGCCGCAGCCACCGCAGTTCTGCGGCCGCGGCACGGCTAACCGGGCCAGCGGCCGGCTCATGCCTGCGCAGCGTCGACGCCCGTCCGCCCAGTCCCCACGACGGCGCCTCTTTCTGGACGCGCCGTCGTGTGCTGTTACTGAACTCGACCTACGAACCGCTGACGGCGTTGCCGCTGCGCCGGGCGATCATCATGCTGATCTGCGGCAAAGCCGACGTCGTGCACGATGACCCGGCCGGGCCGGTCATCCACTCCGCGACCAGGTCGATTGTCGCGCCGTCGGTGATCCGGCTGCGCTCGTACGTCCGGGTGCCGTACCGGGCTCGCATCCCGCTGACCAGGGCCGCGCTGATGCACCGCGACCGGTTTTGTTGCGCCTACTGCGGGTCCAAGGCCGACACCGTCGACCACGTGGTGCCGCGCAGCCGCGGCGGCGACCACTCCTGGGAGAACTGCGTGGCCTGCTGCTCGACCTGCAACCACCGCAAGGGCGACAAGCTGCTCGACGAGCTCGGCTGGACGCTGCGCCTGGCGCCGACCCCGCCGAAGGGACAGCACTGGCGACTGCTGTCGACAGTCAAAGAACTCGACCCCGCATGGGCGCGATACCTCGGCGAGGGCGCGGCCTAGCCCGTCGTCGACTCAGCGGGGCAACGCGTCGGGGCGGAGCCGGGCAACCCCACGATGGGATACCGTGTGCGTCGTGAGCGTGATGGAGATCCACCTCTACTTCCTGGGAATCCCCCTGTTGCTGGTGGCCGTGCTGGCCGCGCTGATCTGGTCACGACGGGGACCGCATCCGGCGACGTACAAGTTGTCGGAGCCGTGGACGCATCCCCCGATCCTGTGGGCCGCCACCGACGAGGACGTCGGCGGCCGCCACGGACACGGCAACTCGGAGTTCAGCGTGGGGGGTGGGGCCAGTGGCCGGTGGTGAAGTCGCGACAATCGCACCCGCCCAACTGCCGAACGGGTGGGTCATCACCGCCAGCGGAAGAATTTCCGGCGTCACCGAGCCGGGCGATGTCTCGGTGCACTACCCGTTTCCGATCAAAGACCTTGTCACGCTTGACGACGCGCTGACCTACGGGTCGCGGGCAGCCAAGGCGCGGCTGGCCGTCTACATCGGCGATCTGGGCAGCGACACCGCAGCGCGCGCCCGCGAGATCCTGGCGAACGTTCCGACCCCCAACAACGCGGTACTGGTAGCCGTTTCGCCTGACCAGCATGCGATCGAGGTGGTCTACGGCGCGCAGGTGCGCGGCCGCGGTGCCGAATCGGCGGCGCCATCGGCCGTGGCGGCCGCCGCGTCGGCGTTCAAAGAGGGCAACCTGATCGACGGGCTGGTCAGTGCGGTCCGAGTGCTCAGCGCGGGGATCTCGCCGATCTAGCTGACCGCGTGGCCGCAAGCGGCCCCGCTCGTGGGTCAGGCCGTTCCCGAGCCGTCGAGTCGGCGGGCGTTCAGCGCGCGCTCCACCTCCGCGCGGCCCTCCAGCACCAGTCGGCGCAACGGCGGAGGCACGTCGGGGTCGGCCAGGAAGTCATCGGCGGCGGCCAGCCCGTCGTCGCTGATGTCCCAGGACGGATACAGACCGATCACCACCGTTTGTGCGACTTCACT